>CALYTU010000027.1 GCA_945487445.1 uncultured Clostridia bacterium
ATGGATTGTCCATGGTGTTTGTTCATGTTTCTCGTTGTTTAATTTTCAAGGTACATCGGCTTTGCAGCCTTTTCAAAGACCCCGTGGTTTCATCGGTTTCCCTCAACCGCGGCGACTTTTTTATTTTAGCACGTTACATCCGATTTGTCAAGAACTTTTTTGAGATTTTTCAAAAATTATTTCTTGGCTTTGTTGAGGTGAAGTTCCTCTTCTGCAGCGCGCTTGCTTATAATAGCACCATGATACGCATTTGTCAACACTTTTTTCTTCGTTTTTTGAAAAAGTTTTTGACAGAGCGGAAGACTGCTGTCATCGCCGTCAGCAGAAGGGCGCAGAGACTGAAACCGCTCATCAGCATGGCGCCGTTGACCAACGCTTCAAAGCGGCGAATGACCCCGAGAACCGAGACACCCCGAGCAAGCGTTCGAAAGGCCTCCGATTCTCGCGCCAGGGCAGGCGACAAAATCCCCGCCGTGACGACGGAGGCCGCAACAGCCAACGCAGCTGCAACCCACCACGGCCAATGCGGCAATTGCTGGTCTTCTCCCAACGCCGGGGCCAGACAGAGCGCTGCGCCAGGGAGCAACAAAGCCGCCCAAACCTTTACCGCATCCAGATAAGTTCCGGCCGGGGCAATCCACTCCAGTCGGATTTGAGGCAGGCTCAAGACCAGGACGATCCCATAGAGTGCGCCTGTGGTCCAGAGAAGAATCCCGGCGCACCGTCCGGCGGCGGCAGGGCCGATCCACGCAGCGGCGGCGGAAAGGCCGAAGACAATCGCCGCGGCGAGCCAGCTTCCGGCTGTTTCAGGAAAAGCGAAGGCACTTTCCCAAGCGGCCATCAGCGCAGCGAGCAGCAGCAACGGAAGCAGAACTGCGTTCCCCGGACCCGGCTGCTTTCCTGCGCTTCTACGCCGTTGCACAACAGCTGTCATGGCTGAAAGGGTTCCCGCGGCCGCCACAGCTCCCAACAGGACCCAGTTCCAGCTCAATCGGCAACAGATACGGAAGATCGGCAGCCCCGCGGCCGTCACGGCCAGCGCGCCGAGCTGACGCGCGGAGATATGATCCTTCCGCCTATTCATCCACACGCCAGCCTCCGTTCGCTGGCACGAGACGCGGCAGCCTTGGCTCCCGACCTGCCGCAAGCTCCGCCCGCACATCTAGCACTGTCATATTGGAAGGATGCGAGGCCAGGTACTCGCCCACCGCAGCGGCATCCGGCGACGGCAGGGGCGTGCGGTAGATTCCGGCCGCCGGGCGGAAGGCGCTTTCCTCCGCCACGGCCTCCACAGCATCCGCGACAGGCTCGGTGATGACTACCTGCTCCGCCGTGGGAAGGAAGACCTCCCCCGTAACCTCCTCGCGCAGTCGCTCTAACGCCTCGGAAAGCGTGCGGCCCACAGCACGCACCCCAGCCCCGATATCTACCACATATTCCTCGCCGGATCTGGTAACGATGACTGTCTTGACGGGCAGGAGCTTCGCGGCATCCGTGGCGTGGAAGGGCAGCAGACCAAGCGCGCTGAGAACAGCGACAATCAGCACGAGCACAAGCAGCTTTTTCACGGAATATACCCCCTTTTTCAGAGTTCACAGCCTCAGTTTGCGCTTTTTCCCATATATTATACTTCTTTTCAAAATGATGGCGCTTTCCCTCACGTGTTTTTTCGGCTCGCCAAAAAAGACCGCACATCTTTCTCCCGGTATAGGACAAAAACACAATATCTTGTGTCCAATCCCCAATATGTTACATTTTGTAACCTTTCTTTTTCCCCTCTTTTAGATGAAAAATTCGCGTTTTTTTCTGATATATCAAGGGTTTTTCGGAATTGTTTTCAAAATTTTTACTTGCCAAAATGAAATAGATATGTTACAATAGTTACGAAATGATACCAAATCCATTCATTTTCGGCAAATCAGAAGACTGTTTTCAACAAAGAGAGGTTTTTTATGAAGCGAAGAATTGCAGCAGTTCTGCTCATCCTCTGCCTTTGCGCGAGTCTGCTCCCCACGGCCTTCGCCGCGGAGCCCACCCTGGAGAACAGCGTCGACCTTGATCTGCTTGTTTCGCACGGGATCAGCCTGTTCAAGCAGCTTGAGGCGGGCGGGAAATACAACTCGGTTGTCAACACCAGTCTGGGCTGTGTCGGCATGGGGATTATGGGATGGACCAATTCCGCCGCGCTGCAGTTGCTGAAGTGGTGCGCCACCCCCGCCAAGGGCGGAGATCCCAATTTCTGCAAATCAACTTTGGGAGAGGAGTTTTATAACGAGGTCGTTAACGCTCCCGTCCCGAAATGGAATGCCTCGGATCTGATGCCCCAATGGGGCTACTGGGGCTCCCGGGTGTTTTCCAGTGAGGAAATCGCGGCGGCCAAAAAGCTGCTCGGCTCCGATGTGGGAATCCGCGTCCAGAACAACCTCGCTAGGCTGTACCTGACCAGGCAGGCCGGACACGGCTGGAGCGCCGGTATCCGCACAGAGTCAGCCCTGCTCTATTATTGCTCTGTCGAGAATCACTACGGCGAGGGCGGCGCCGCAAACTTTATGAGCAATGTGCGCAATACGATGGGAATCAGCGAGGACGACCTGATTGGTTCGCTGGACGCGTTCCACAGCGGCGTTGTGGCGGCGGCCAAAGTATACAACTCTGTCAACCGCACCCTCGCCTACCGCACGAAGGTCTACAATTTTCTGACCAAAACCTTGGATCTGCCCTCCTGTCCGGATGACAGTCCCGTGCCCTTTGCGGATATGCCCGATCCGTCGCACTGGGCCTATGACGCGATCGTGTGGGCCTATACCAGCACGCCGCAGATCACCAGCGGCACCTCCGCCACCACCTTCTCGCCCAACAGCACTGTCACCCGCGCGGAGGCCATGACCTTCCTCTGGGCCGCCGCCGGAAAGCCCGCGCCGAAAAGCACCGCCAATCCCTTCAAGGACGTTTCCGACAAGAGCTATTATTACAAAGCCGTGCTCTGGGCGGTTGAAAAAGGCATCACCAGCGGCACCTCCGCCACGACCTTCTCCCCGAAGGATACCGTCACGCTGGCGCAGATGATTACCTTCCTCTGGGCAGCTGCGGGCCGTCCCAAGCCGGGGAAGACCAACAATCCCTTCTCCGATATTTCCTCAAAGAGTTACTATTACAAGCCGATTCTCTGGGCGCATTACGGCGGCATCCTCATCGGCAACGAGGGGAGCGGCGGTTGTCTGCGACCCAAGGTCGGATGCACCCGTGCCTATGTTATGGCCTACCTTTACAACTATTATGTCATGACCAACCAGGACAAATGACACTTTGAACGCAAAGATACAGTTCAGCCCCTCTGTTGTTGCTGCAAGACCGGAGCATACTTCTGGCCGCGGCAATTTGGATTCCTCACGTGGAGAGAACGGATTCTTCGACTTCGCTTCGCTCCGCTCAGAATGACGGGGTGGGCGCTGAACCGTTACAACGCAAACCGCCGGACACGCGTCCGGCGGTATTTTTTGGTTGCAAAACGGAGACTTCTGTACTATAATATCAGAAATCTCCGGTCCGGAAGGAGGCCTTCTTTTGGTTTTTTCCAGTCTTATATTCGTTTTCCTGTTCTTTACCGCCAACATTATCACGCAGGCTGTTGTAACCGATATGCGGAAGAAGAACATCGTCATGCTTGCGTTCTCTCTGGTGTTCTACGCCTGGGGAGGCATCCAGTATGTGCCGCTGCTGATGGGTATGACCTTCATCTGCTGGTACAGCGCCCTGCTGATTGCGCGCCGCCGCAGCCAGCATGACCGCAAGCTTGCGCTGATCACCTGCGTGGTACTGGTTTTACTGATCCTTGGCATCTTCAAATACACGGGCTTCTTCCTTCGGAACGTACAGCTCCTGTTGGGTTTCCCGAAGGTAATTCCGGAGATTATGCTGCCCATCGGCATCAGCTTCTACACCTTCCAGCTGCTTTCCTACGTCATTGACGTCTATCGCGGCGACGCGGAGGTGCAGGAGAAATACTGGCTGCTGCTACTCTACGCCAGCCTGTTCCATCAGTGCGTTGCCGGGCCCATCGTCCGCTATCGGGACGTGAACCAGGACATTCTTCACCGCCGGGTCAAGATGACAGAGCTCAGCCGGGGCATTACCCGCTTCACCGTGGGTCTTGCCAAGAAGGCCGTGCTGGCCAACGGCTGCGCCGTTGTTGCTGACACCCTACTGGCCGCCAAGGGGCTGGCCGAACAGTCCGTCCTTGGGACTTGGGTGGGGATGATTGCGTTTACCCTGCAAATCTATCTGGATTTCTCCGCGTACTCGGATATGGCGATCGGCATGGGCCTAATGTGCGGGTTCCATTACCAGGAGAATTTCAACTATCCCTACACCGCCGACTCTGTGACGGACTTCTGGCGGCGCTGGCACATCTCCCTTTCCACCTTCTTCCGGGACTATGTCTACATCCCCCTGGGCGGCAACCGCTGCTCCAAGGGCAGGCACATTCTGAATCTGTTCATTGTCTGGGGTCTGACCGGCATGTGGCACGGGCCAAGCTGGAATTTTATTCTTTGGGGCCTGTATTACTTCGTCTTCCTGGTTATTGAGAAATATCTGGTCGACACCGAGCGGATCGCCGGACCCCTGCGCCATGCGCTGACCATGCTGATTGTGCTCTTCGGCTGGGTGCTCTTCAAGTTTGAGGACACCGCTCTGCTGGGCACGGCACTCAAGGGCATGTTCGGCCTCAACGGCAACAGCTTCACCGCTTTGTCCTCCCGGCTGGTCTTCCAGAACAACATGTTCTTCCTTGCCTTCTGTGTGGTGGCGGTGACACCCCTGGGCAAGACACTGGGCAATATGCTGAAAAATCTGAGCCAGAAAAGTACATCCTGGCTCACGGTCTATGGGATATGGGACGCGGCGCTGCCGATCCTGCTGCTGATTATGTCGTCGATGGCCCTGGCCGGCAACAGTTACAATCCCTTCCTGTACTTCCAGTTCTGAGAAAGGAGCCTCTATGAGACCGACGAAACAAGAATACCAGCGTGTCCGACTGCTCACCATCCACATCAAACACCTTCTCTTCCTCGGATTCTTAGTGCTGATGTGCTTTATCGGCCTGCTGTGGTTTTTCCGCCCCAAGACCTCCGTGGTGGAGAATCGCGATTTGACCGAGTTTCCCACGTTGACGCTGCAAGGGGTTTTGGATGGCAGCTTCTTCTCCGGTGTGGCCACCTGGTACGCCGACACCTACCCCATTCGGGAGGGGCTGATCGACCAAAACGCCAAGCTTCAGCAGCTATACGGCATTCGCACCCAGCGGCTGGTGACCAACGGGGAAAAGGCCGACGCGATCCCCACCGGCCCTGTGGATTTGGAGGCTCTGGCAGGTCAGACGACCGAGGCCGCAGACACTACGCAGTCGACCGCTCATCCCGCTCCCTCCGACACCGCCGCCCCCGTAAGCGTGGAAAGCGGCGCTTCATCTCCGGTCACAACCGACCCCCAGGCGCCGGAGACCACTGCGTTCAGCGGCCACGGCGCGGCGGACGTCACCGGCGAGCTGGAAAAGGCCGGAAACAACATTTACATTCTTGACGGCGCGGGCTACGGTGTCTATTACTTCAATGAGAAAAACTCCGCACGCTACTGCCTTCTGGTAAATAAGCTGGCAAAGAACCTGGCGGGCAAGTCCCAGCTCTATTCCATGCTCTGCCCCATCTCCGCGGGCGTCATGCTCTCCGACGAGGTCCGGGATTCCACCGGCTCCTCGGACGAAAACGCCGCCGCAGAGTGGTTCTACCAGAATATGGACCCCTCGGTGAAGACCGTCTCCATGGTCAACACGCTCCGGGCGCACAACGATGAATATATCTTCTTCCGCACCGACCACCACTGGACGGCTCTGGGCGCCTATTACGCCTACCGGGAGTGGTGCAAGGTCAAGGGTGTGACCCCCCACGAGCTCTCCGAGTTCCAGACCTACGAATTCCCCGGCTTCCTGGGGACCTTCTATTCCAGCTCCAACAAAGATGCGTCCATGGCCGCCAAACCGGATACCGTGACCGCCTACATTCCGAACGGCACCAACCAAATGCAGATGTATGTGGCCAATAAGGACGGCACCTTCACAGAGTATGCCTGGCGCGTCGTCAACGACGTTTCCAACTACGCCAAGACCCAGCTCTACGCCACCTTCGCCGGCGGCGACCAGGCCTACAACTACGTGCACAACGAGGCCATTACCGACGGCTCCTCGGTGCTGATAGTAAAGGACTCCTACGCCAACGCCTTCATCCCCTTCCTGATCGACCATTATGAGTACATCTACTGGATCGACTTCCGCAACTACAAGAAGTGGTGCGGCTGGGCGGGCATCGCTGATCCCAGCATCAGCGCCCTGGTGGAACGCAAGAGCATCCAGGACGTGATCCTCTGCCAAAATATCTCCATCGCCGGTTCCTCCTCGGCTCTGGATGTCATGGAAGGGATCTTTAAATAGCTCTGATTCCGGTTATCGGTTCCACCTGCTTTCCATGCATAGGACGGCCTGACCTCAGGCCGCCCTACGGCGTGTTTGATGAGTCAAACTGACCGGAAGAACTGTTTTGTCAAAAACCGCTGGCCGATGGCCAGCGGTTTTTTGTCGCGCGCTTGCGCTTATTCGAGCTCGAAGGCACCGGTATAGAGCCTGTAATAGGTGCCCTTCTGAGCAATCAGGTCAGCGTGCGTGCCCCGCTCGATGATCCTGCCATGGTCCAGGACCAGGATTGCGTCGGCGTTGCGGACCGTGGAGAGCCGGTGCGCGATGACGAAGACCGTGCGACCCTTCATCAAAGCGTCCATCCCCCGCTGGACCAGGGCCTCGGTGCGGGTGTCGATGGAGGAAGTCGCCTCGTCCAGGATCATGACCGGGGGATCCGCCACCGCCGCCCGGGCGATGGACAGGAGCTGGCGTTGGCCCTGGGAGAGGCTGGCGCCGTTGGCCGTGAGCATAGTGTCATAGCCCTGGGGCAGACGGGTAATGAAGTCGTGGGCGTTGGCCAGCTTGGCGGCCCGGATGCACGCCTCGTCTGTGGCGTCCAGCTTGCCGTAGCGGATATTGTCCATAACGGTGCCGGTGAAGAGATTCACGTCCTGCAAAACAACGCCCAGAGAGCGGCGGAGGTCCGGCTTTTTGATCTTGGTGATATTGATGCCGTCATAGCGAATCTTCCCGTCTTCAATGTCGTAGAAACGGTTAATCAGGTTTGTGATTGTGGTCTTGCCGGCACCGGTCGCGCCCACAAAGGCAATCTTCTGGCCGGGCTTCGCCCAAAGGGTGACGTCCTCCAGGACCTTCTTACCCTCCACATAGGAGAAGTCCACGTTGTACATCCGCACGTCGCCCCGCAGGCGCTCATAGGTCACAGTGCCGTCGGCCTTGTGAGGATGCCGCCAGGCCCAGACGCCGGTGCGGCGGTCAGCCTCCACGAGGCTGCCGTCAGCCCGCTCCTCGGCGTTGACCAGGGTGACATAGCCCTCGTCAGCCTCCGCAGATTCATCCATGAGCCGGAAGATCCGGTCCGCACCCGCCAGCGCCATGACAATGGAGTTGAACTGCTGGGCCACACCGTTGACCTGACCCGTGAACTGCTTGGCGATGTTCAAAAAGGAGATCACCACGGCCAGCTCCAGCGCGGCGCCCAGATTGCCGTTTATCAGGCCGCTGAGCGAGATATTGGGCGTTTCCAGCGTGATAAAAACGCAGCCCGCGATGGCGATGAGCACATAGAGCATATTGCCGATATTGTTCATGACGGGGCCGAGGATATTGGCAAACCGGGTTGCCTTGGTGGCATCCTCGCAGAGCTGATCGTTCACCTTGTCGAAATCCCGGGCGCTGGCCTCCTCGTGGCAGAAGACCTTGACGACCTTCTGACCGTTCATCAGCTCCTCCACGAAGCCCTCCACCTGGCCGAGGGATCGCTGCTGCCGGATGAAGTTGGCGGCGGATCTGCCGCCAATGTGCTTGACGGCAAACGTCATGCCGAAAACGCCCACCAGAACCACTGCCATCAGGTTGACGGAGTAGTACAGCATAATGCCAAGCATGCCCACCAGCATAATCCCGGACTGAATCAGCCGGGGCAGGCTTTGACTGATCAGCATGCGCAGCGTGTCGATGTCGTTGGTGTAGTGGGACATAATATCCCCGTGGCCGTTGGCGTCAAAATACTTGATGGGCAGGCGCTGCATCTTATTGAACATGCGCTTGCGCATCTTGTCCAGGAAGCCCTGGGTAATGACGGCCATCAGCCGCGCATAGAGGTAATTGAAGACGATGGTGGCCACCAGGAGGGCCACCATGCCCACCAGAACGGAAATGACCTCGGGGCGTGCTTCCTCCCAGGAGGCTCCGGCCGTGAAGTTGAGAATGATCTCGGAGATCTTTTTGATGAAGACGGAGGGGCTGATATTGCCCACGGAATAGACGGCCATACAGAGCATTGCCAGCAGGAAGGGCCACTTGTAGTCCTCCATCAGCAGCTTGATGATCCGAAGCATGGTCCCCTTTGGGGCCTTGGGTCTCTCGCCCTTGGGCATCTGCGGCTTAGGCATCGTCTTCGCCTCCCTTCGTCTGCGAGGTATATACCTCGCGATAGATCTCATTGGAAGCCAGAAGCTCCTCGTGGGTCCCCTGCGCGACCACGCGCCCGTTGTCCATGACCAGGATCAGATCCGCGTCCTGCACCGAGGCAACACGCTGGGCGATGATGAGCTTTGTGGTGTCCGGAATCTGCTCGCGGAGCGCCTTGCGGATCAGCGCGTCGGTCCGGGTGTCCACCGCGGAGGTGGAATCGTCCAAGATCAGAATCTTCGGCTTTTTCAGCAGAGCGCGGGCAATGCAGATGCGCTGCTTCTGGCCGCCGGAGACATTCGCGCCGCCCTGCTCGATATTGCGGTCATAGCCCTCTTCGTGCGCCATGATGAACTCATGGGCCTGAACCAGCTTGCAGACGCGGATCATCTCCTCATCAGAAGCGTTGGGGTCGCCCCAACGAAGGTTTTCCTTGATCGTACCCGAAAATAGGACGTTCTTCTGCAATACCACGGCCACCTGGTTGCGCAGGACCTCCATATCATAGTCCCGCACATCGACACCGCCCACCCGGACCACGCCCTCAGTGGTGTCGTAGAGCCGGGAGATGAGCTGGATCAGCGTGGTCTTGGAGGAACCCGTACCGCCCAGGATACCCACGGTCTGGCCTGCCTTGATATGGAGATTCACTTCGGCCAGGGCATAGGCGGCAGCCTCGGGGTTGTACTTAAAGCTGACGTTCTCAAAGTCAATGGACCCATCCGGGACCTCTGTGACCGGCTGTGGGGGATTCTTCAGCCCCGGCTCGGTATCCAGCACCTCCACGATGCGGCGGGCAGCCTCGCCGGAGAGAGTGATCATCACGAAGATCATGGAGAGCATCATCAGGCTCATGAGGATTTGCATGGCGTAGGTGATCAAAGACGACAGATCGCCCACCTCCATCTCCAAGCCGGCGGAGGAGATAATGACCTTGGCCGAGAACAGGGGAATCAGGATCATGCAGATGTACATGGCCAGCAGCATCAGGGGGTTGTTGAGAGCGAGCAGCTTTTCGGCCTTGGTGAAGTCATTTCGCACGTCCTCGGAGGCCGCGCCGAACTTCTTCTGCTCATAGTCTTCGCGTACAAAGCTCTTGACCACGCGCATGCCCTTGACATTTTCCTGCACGGAGTTGTTCAGCCGGTCATACTTCTTGAAGACGGCCTTAAACAGCGGCATGGCCCGCTTGGCAATATAGATCAGCCCGAAGGCCAGAATCGGAATGACCAGCAAGAAGACCAGGGCAATGGGGCCGCCCATGTTGACGGACATGATGACTGCAAAGACAAGCATCAGCGGGGATCGGACCGCGATGCGAATGATCATCATGAAGGCGTTCTGGACATTGGTGACGTCGGTAGTCAGGCGCGTCACCAGAGAAGAGGTGGAGAATTTGTCGATGTTGGCAAAGGAGAAGCTCTGCACCTTGGCAAAGAGGTCGTGGCGCAGGTTCCTGGCAAAGCCCGCCGAGGCGGAAGCCGCAAACCAGCCGGCCAGGATGCCGCAGCTCATGGAGCCTATGGCCATCAGGACCAGAATCGCGCCGTAACGCAGGATATCAGCCATGTCCGCCCCATGACTGATGGCGTTGATGAGTTTGGCGGTAATCATGGGGAGAATACATTCCAGCCCAACCTCGCCCACCATAAACAGCGGGGTGAGAATGGTGTTGCGTTTGTTTTCCCGGATACAACCCATCAGTTTTTTGATCATTTGGGTCCCTCCTTGTGGCAGCGGCAGGGGTCGAGCCCATCAATCCGCCCGATGTTTTCAATCACGCGGTCAAGCAGGGTCAGCAGGGTCAGAACTTCCTGCTCCGTCATCTGCCCCGTGATCAGGGTTTCCGTCTCCTGGAAGTGCCGGATGACCCGCTGGTGGATCTCCCAGGCCTTTTCGGTAACACAAATGCGCTTCTTGCGGCGGTCGTCCGGGTCCTCCGCATAGTTGAGGAAGCCCTTAGCCTCCAGACGTTGGAGAATGCCGGTGACGGTGGGATGGGACAGGCCGAAGTGCCGGCCCAGGTCCCCGGGGGTGATTGCCTCATCCCGGTGCCGGGTCAGGTATCCCAAAACAAAGCCTTGGGACGAGGTCAGCTCCATGTCCTCCATGTCCAGGGTGCGCTTTCGGTCCAGCGCGTTGCTGATCCGCTTGATCCGCGGACCTACCGCGTTTTCGGGGAGCATAGAATGCCTCCTTTCCATTTATTTAGCACGCTACATTTAGCTCGCAAATCATATCATACTTTCACTCAGATCGCAAGGGCCGTTTTCCACAAATTCCACATAGTTTTCCACAAGATTTTTCGTGCATTTTTCCAAATTGACAGACAAAAGCTGGAGGCTGTGCCCGATTCTGTCCCCCATCCATGACAATCCGGCTTCGGCTTTCCTTTTTCCGGAACAACAAAAATCCCGTTGCCATTTCGGGAATGAATTGCTATAATATACGATGAGGTGAAATCAATGAAGCGCGAAAGCGGTATTTTACTGCATATCTCCTCCCTGCCCTCGCATTACGGCATCGGCAACCTGGGGGAGGAGGCCTACCGGTTCATCGACTTTCTGAAAGCAGCCGGGCAGCGGTATTGGCAGGTTCTCCCCATCGGACCCACCAGCTACGGCGACAGTCCCTATCAGAGCTGCTCCATCTATGCCGGAAACCCCTACTTTGTGGACTTGGACACCCTGTTAAAGGAGGGGCTGCTGGAGCCCGAGGATCTGGACGGAGCCGACTGGGGCGAGCCCGGTCGGGTGGACTACGCCGCTCTGTACAACCTCCGGCTGCCGCTCTTGGCGCGGGCCTGCCGCAGGGGCAGGGTGCTTCGCAGGGCAGAGTTTGCCGCCTTCCGAGCGGCCAATCCCTGGGTGGAGGACTACGCCCTGTTCATGGCGCTCAAACGCCTGTTTGGGATGCGCCCCTGGACGCAGTGGCCTGAGAAGGCAGCCGCCCGGGACCCGGAAACCCTGGCGCGATACCGGGAGGAGCTGCGGGCGGATATTTGCTGCCATGCTTTTACGCAATATCTCTTCTATGAACAGTGGGACAGGCTCCTTGCCTACGCGAACCGGCAGGGTATTCGCCTCATTGGCGACATTCCCATCTATGTGACCATGGACTCCGTGGAAGTTTGGATGCACCCGGAGCTCTTCCAACTCGACGCTGCCAGCCGCCCGACGTGCGTGGCCGGCTGCCCGCCTGACGGCTTCAGCGAGGACGGCCAGCTCTGGGGCAATCCCCTCTACGACTGGGACAGGCATGAACAGACAGGCTTTGCCTGGTGGCAGGACCGGGTCCGGGCCAGTACCCGGTTCTTTGATGTGATTCGCATCGACCACTTCCGCGGTCTGGAAAGCTACTGGGCCGTTCCCTACGGCGACGAGACCGCCCGCAACGGCAAGTGGATCAAGGGTCCCGGCATGAAGCTGATCGAAGCGCTGCGCAAGGGGGTACCCGAAGCGCATTTTATCGCCGAGGATCTGGGTTATCTGACGCCTGAGGTGAAAAATCTGCTGGCAGAGTCCGGTTTCCCCGGAATGAAGGTTCTTCAATTCGCGTTCTACGAAGACAACAGTGATTACCTGCCGCACAATCATGCGGTCAATTCCATCTGCTACACCGGCACCCATGACAACCTGACCCTGGCCCAATGGCTGGACGAGGAATCCAACGAGACCGTGCAGCGGGCCGTCCGATACCTGGGGATGAACCGGGAGGAGGGTTATATCCGTGGGATGATCCGGGGCGGCATGAGCTCCGTCTCCCGGATCTTCGTGTGCCAGATGCAGGACTGGCTGGAGCTGGGAGCAGAAGCCCGCATGAACGCCCCTGGGGCGCTGAACCAAAAGAATTGGAGCTGGCGGCTGACGGAGCTCCCTACCCCGGCGCTGGCCGCCGAGATCTATGAAATGACAAAACGCTACGCGAGAACAGGAGAATCCGACCATGCATGACAAACTCACCAAGCAAGACATTGCACTCATGGAAAAAGAGCTGGAAGACCGCCGCCTGAACATCCGCCCCCAGATCATGGAGGAGGTCAAACGAACCCGCGCCTACGGCGATCTAAGCGAAAACTATGAATACAAGGCCGCTAAGGATGCACAGCGCAAAAACGACAGCCGGATGCGCTATCTGGAGAATATGATCAAGACCGCCCGGATCATTGACGAGGACAGGGGCCGCCCCGGCGGTGTGAAGCTCTATGACCGGGTTACACTCTGGCTGCCCGAGGATGAGGAGGAAATGATGATTCAGGTGGTCTCCACCGTCCGCACCAACCCCAGCGAGGGACGGATCTCCCTGGAGTCCCCGCTGGGGAAGGCAGTCCTCGGAGCGAAAGTGGGCGACGTGCTGACGATCCGGGTGAACGACAGCTACGCTTACGACGCTGAGATACGCGCCATTGAGGAAGCCCGGGACGACGGCAGCGCTCCGCTCCTGCCCTATTGACCCCCACAGTGAGCGCCGCTCAACCCGCCCGCAGCGCAGCCTGACCCTGACTGCCCTGCGAAATGTCGACGCGACGGCAGACAAGCGATGCTTGTCCCTGCATGCAAATTAAAATTCAAAAAAACAGCAGGAAAGCCGCTCCCTTTGGGGGAACGGCTTTCCTGCTGCGCCGCGAGCGGCAGCGCCCGCGAAGCGGAGCTTACTGCGCCTTCTTGGCGTCGTTGGCGGCCTTCTTGGCGGTCTCCACGAGGGAGGAGAACGCAGCGGCGTCGGCAATGGCCAGCTCGGACAGGGCCTTGCGGTTCATCTCGATGCCGGCCTGCTTCAGACCATACATGAACCAGCTGTAGTTCATGCCGTAGGGCTTGACTGCCGCGGAGATACGGGTGATCCACAGACGGCGGAAGTCACGCTTCTTCAGCTTGCGGCCAACGTATGCGTAGGTGCCGGACTTCTTGACAGCCTGCTTGGCCATCTTGAAGTGGGTGGACTTGCTGCCCCAGTAGGACTTGGCAAGCTTCAGGACCTTATTTCTTCTCTTGCGCGTCATCATTGCGCCTTTAACACGTGCCATTTGTTTATCCTCCTATCTCTTACTTATAAGGAATCATCTTTTTGATGGCTTCCTGGTTGGTGACATCAGCGTAGGTGGTCGTGCGCAGACGACGGGTACGCTTGGTGTCCTTCTTGGTGAGGATATGGCTCTTGAAGGCGTGTGCCCGCTTGACCTTGCCGGTCTTGGTGAGGTTGAATCTCTTCTTGGCACCGCTGTGGGTCTTCAGTTTCGGCATAGTTGATTCTCCTTTACGTATTCGTTGATGCGCTTATTTCTTGTTTTCCGCCTTTGGAGAGAGGAATATGAACATGAACCGCCCCTCCAGCTTGGGGTTCTTTTCCATGTTGGCAACCTCGGAGCAGCCCTCCGCGAACTGGACGAGCAGCTGTTCACCAATGTTGGTGTGGGCCATCTCCCGGCCGCGGAAGCGGACGGAGACCTTGACCCGGTTGCCCTCCTTCAGGAACTTGCAGGCGCTCTTCATTTTCGTGTTGAGATCGTTGGTGTCGATGCCGGGAGACATGCGAATCTCCTTGATCTCCACCACGCGCTGGTTTTTACGGTTTTCCTTGTCCTTCTTCATCTGATCGAAGCGGAACTTGCCGTAGTCCATGATCTTGCAGACGGGCGGGTTGGCTGTGGGAGAGATTTTGACCAGATCCAGATCCTGTTCGGCAGCCAGATCCAGGGCCGCCTCGCTGGTCATGATCCCCAGCTGCGCCCCGTCGGGCCCGATGACGCGGAGCTCCTTGTCCTGAATATCTTCGTTGAGCTGATGGGTTAATTTAGCGATGGAAAACACCTCCAAAAAATACAACAAAAGCGGATGCCGACTGCACCCGCACAAACACACCGGCCGAGCCGGAAAAAGCTGTGTAAACCTCTTTGCCTATGGCGGGAGGTGAGGCGGTGCAACCGACCTTCTTTGTTTTTGCCCTGTTATTATATAGGGTGATAATGAATTTGTCAAGGGGGAATCTTCTTGAGTTTCCGCAAATGTCTGCGTTGTCAAATGATGTGACCCCTGGTAGGAAGCCATCGGTGTGATAATA
>CALYTU010000028.1 GCA_945487445.1 uncultured Clostridia bacterium
CGGATTTCTCGGCGATGAATCGCCTCGAAATGACAGGATACTGAACAGATACAATCAAAGATGTTTTTTGAGACACGCATGGATGAAGAGGAGTACGTCCTTACGCTGCTTTCAGAGACGGGGCGGGTGGTGCAAGCCCCGGCGGCACGGGCGGAAGGTCGCTTCGGAGCGGCCCGGATGAGGCAAGCCAGTCCGGGACGGGTCCTCCCGTTACAGAGGCAGGAGTGTCCGGCCCATGGCCGGAAATTCAGGTGGTACCACGGTATTTTTATGCCGCCCTGAGGGTTCTCGGGGCGGTTTTTCTATTGAAAGGAGAATGATTATGGCAAGAGAACTTCCAAAGACCTACGATCCGAAGCAGGTCGAGGATCGGATCTATCAATTCTGGCAGGACAACGGGTTCTTTCATACCGAACGCGACCCGGAAAAGAAGCCCTTCACCATTGTCATGCCGCCCCCCAACGTCACCGGCCAACTCCATATGGGACACGCTATGGACGCGGCCTTGCAGGACATTTTGATCCGCTTCAAAAGGATGCAGGGCTACGCCGCCCTTTGGGTCCCCGGGGTGGACCACGCCGGCATCGCGACCCAGATCAAGGTGGAGGAGGAGCTCCGCAAGGAGGGCCTGACCCGCTACGACCTCGGCCGTGAGAAATTTCTGGAGCGGGTCTGGGACTGGAAGCGCCGGTATGGCAACCGCATCGTGGAGCAGCAGAAGCGGCTCGGCGCCTCTTGCGACTGGGACCGCGCGCGCTTCACCATGGACGAGGGCTGCTCCAAAGCCGTGCGCGAGGTCTTTGTCAGCCTCTATGAGAAGGGCCTCATCTACAAGGGAAGCCGCATCATCAACTGGTGCCCCCACTGCCGCACCGCCCTGTCCGATGCTGAGGTGGAGTATGTGGATAAGCCCGGCCACCTCTGGCACATGCGCTATCCGCTCGCCGACGGCAGCGGTTATCTGGTCGTGGCCACCACCCGCCCCGAGACCATGATGGGCGATACCGGTGTGGCAGTGAACCCCAACGATGAGCGCTACAAGCAGCTTGTGGGCAAGACCTGCATCCTCCCCCTGATGGACCGGGAGATTCCCATCGTTGCGGACGACTATGTGGAGATGGACTTCGGCACGGGCTGCGTCAAGATGACGCCCGCCCATGATCCCAACGACTTTGAGGTGGGTCTGCGGCACAATCTGGAGTCCGTCAAGGTCATTGCCGACGACGGCACGATCAATGAAAACGGCGGCCGCTACTGCGGCATGGACCGCTACGAGGCCCGCAAGGCCGTTGTGGCGGATCTGGATCAGCTGGGGCTGCTGGAGAAGACCGAGCCCTATTCCCACAATGTGGGCACCTGCTACCGCTGCCACAACGACGTGGAGCCCATCATCTCCGCCCAATGGTTTGTCAGGATGGAGCCATTGGCCAAGGAGGCGCTGCGCGTGGTGCGGGAAGGGGATACCCGCTTCGTGCCCGAGCGATTCACCAAGACCTATACAAACTGGATGGAGAATGTTCGAGACTGGTGCATCTCCCGGCAGCTTTGGTGGGGTCATCAGATCCCGGCCTGGTATTGCGCCGACTGCGGCCATGTGACTGTCTCCCGGCAGGACGCCGTTGTATGTGAAAAATGCGGCGGTAAGCAGATTGAGCGGGACCCCGATGTGCTGGATACCTGGTTCTCCTCTGCCCTCTGGCCGTTTGAGATCCTGGGCTGGCCCGAGAAAACCTCCGACCTGGACTATTTCTATCCTACCGACGTGCTGGTGACGGGCTACGACATCATCTTCTTCTGGGTGGCCCGGATGATCTTCTCCGCCTGCGAACACACCGGAAGACCGCCCTTCCACACGGTCCTGATCCACGGCCTGGTCCGAGACGACAAGGGGCGCAAGATGTCCAAGAGCCTCGGCAACGGCATCGACCCGTTGGAAATGATCGAGCGCTACGGCTCTGACGCCTTGCGTATGAACATGATTACCGGCAACAGTCCCGGTAATGACATGCGCTTCTATGTGGAGCATTGCGAGGCCATGCGGAACTTTGCCAACAAGCTCTGGAACGCGAGCCGCTATGTGATGATGAACCTCTCCGTGGACCGCAATGAGCTTCCCAACCGGGAGCGGCTGGAGATTGCGGACCGCTGGATTCTCTCCAAACTGAATCGGACCGTCCGGGAGGCCACCGAGAACATGGAGAAGTTCGAGCTGGGCGTTGCGATCCAGAAGATCTATGACTTTATCTGGGACGACTACTGCGACTGGTACATCGAGCTGACCAAGGCCCGCCTCTACGGCGAGGACGAGGCAGCCAAGTTGACTGCGCAGCAGGTGCTGCTCTATGTGCTCGACCAGATTCTCCGTCTCATGCACCCCTTCATGCCCTTCGTCACGGAGGAAATCTGGCAGGCCATTCCCCATGAGGGCGAGGCCCTGATCGCGGCGGTCTGGCCGCGCTGGGACGAGAACCTGAACTATCCTACCGAGGAGCAGCATATGGAGGCCGTCATGCTGGCCATTCGCACCGTCCGCAACCGCCGTTCCGAGATGAACGTGCCCCCTTCCAAGAAGGCGGATCTCTACGTCGTGACCGACAAAAAGGAGGTCTTCATCGAAGGTGCTGCCTTCATCACCCGGCTGGCCTATGCCGAGCGGGTCCTGGTTTGCGACGAAGAGCCCACGGGTCACGAGGACATGGCCCAGTGCGTCACGCCGGACGCCCGGCTTTATCTGCCCCTGGCCCAGCTGGTGGACGTGGAGAAGGAACTGGCCCGCATCAACAAGGAGCGCGAGAGCGCGCAAAAGGAGATCGCCCGGGCCGAAGCCCAGCTCTCGAATGAGAAATTCGTCTCCCGTGCCCCGGCCAACGTCATCCAGGCCCAGCGCGAGAAGCTCGAGCAGAGCCGCAAGCTTCTGGCCCAGCTGGAAGAGAGCGGGCAGCGTCTGCAGAAGCTGCAAAAATAATACTTGTATATTCCGGCAAAATCGGTTACAATGTATGAAAGGTATCCTAACATACAACCACCGATAGGAGGTTTTACTATGATTCAACTGCAAACCGAACGGGGCGGCATCACCGTCAGCAGCGCGGTGTTCACGAACATCGTCGGCATGGCTGCCTCGAACTGCTTCGGCGTCAAGGGCATGGCCGTTCGATCCATGACGGACGGACTGGTGCACCTGCTGCGCAAGGAGGCCATGGGCAAGGGCGTTCTCGTCAACTTCCACAGCGACAACACGATCTCTATTGACCTGCACATCATTGTGGACCACGGCGTCAACCTCACGGCAGTCGGCGATTCCATCGTCTCCGAGGTCCGCTATGTCGTGGAGAAAATGACAGAGACGAAGGTCAGGACTGTCAACGTGTACATTGACTCCATGAGCGTCGGTGCGTAACGGGAGGAAGATCTTTTGAGACAGACAATTGACGGAGCGGCTTTCCGGCGCATGGTCATCAGCGCCGCCGCCGCCATTGAGATCAACAAGCAGCACATCAACGAGCTGAACGTCTTCCCAGTTCCGGATGGCGACACCGGAACCAACATGAGCATGAGCCTCAACAATGCCGTGGCCGATCTCAAGCGGGCCGAGGACCCCACCCTGACCCAGGCCGCCGACATCACCGCCTCTGCGCTTCTTCGCGGCGCCCGCGGCAACTCCGGCGTCATTCTCTCTCTGCTGTTCCGGGGTATTGCCAAAAGCCTCAAGGGCTGCGAAGAGGCGACCGGCGAACGCTTTGCCGCCGCCATGCAGACCGGTGTGGAGAACGCATATAAGGCCGTCATGAAGCCCGCCGAGGGCACGATTCTGACCGTGGCCCGTCTGGCTGCCGTCGGCGCCCAGGACGCCGTGAAGGAAAATGACTATGTGGAGCTTGCCATCGAGGCTGCCATGGAACGTGGCAAGCTGGCGCTGGAGGACACGGTCAACCAGAACCCCGTTTTGAAGAAGGCGGGCGTGGTGGATGCCGGCGGCGTCGGCTGGATCACCATTCTCGGCGCTATGCTTTCCTCCCTGCGCGGCGAGGATGTGATTGCCCCCGAAGCCGGCCAGGAGGCCGCTGTCAAGGACGAAGCCAGCTTCTCCGACTTCAACACTGAGGACATCACCTTCAGCTACTGCACGGAGTTCATCGTCTCCCGGGACAATGAAAACGATCCCGAGGCCCTGCGCGCCTGGCTGGATACCATGGGAGACAGCCTGGTTCTGGTTGAGGACGACGAGATCATCAAGGTCCATGTACATACGAATCACCCCGGCGAGGTGATCGAAAAGGCCCTGACCTACGGCGGCCTTGTCACCGTGAAGATCGAAAACATGCGCCTGCAGCACACCGAGAAGGTGCTCTCTGAGGCGGAGAAGAACAACCAAATTGCAAAGCCCGAGAAGCGGTACGGTATGGTGGCCGTCTGCGCCGGCGACGGCTTGAGTGCCGTGTTTAAGGACCTCGGCGCGGATCAGGTCATCCGCGGCGGGCAGACCATGAACCCCTCCACCCAGGACATTCTGCAGGCCATCAACCGCACGCCTGCCGATACGGTGTTCGTCTTCCCCAACAACAAGAATATCATTATGGCAGCCGAGCAGACCCAGCCCTTGACGGAAAAGCAGGTGGTCGTAGTCCGCTCCCGGACCGTCCCGCAGGGCATCAGCGCCATGCTGGCTTTTGACCCCGACGCCTCTGTGGAGGAGAATCTGGAAGCCATGCGCGAGGCGCGGCACAGCGTTTCCACCATGCAGGTCACTTACGCCGCCCGCAACTCCGACTTTGACGGCCATGCCATCCATGAGGGAGACTATCTGGCTCTCTACGGCTCCGCCCTCTTCGGCACCAGTCGGGACATCAACAGCCTGATTAAGGGCCTGGCAGAAAAGACCGCCAGCGAGGGGAAAGAAATTGTCACGATCTTCTACGGCGAAGACATCGACGAGAAGACTGCTGAAAAGGCGCTCAAGATCTTTGAAAAGACCTGCCCCAACGCAGAGATCAGCTTGATCTCCGGCGGTCAGCCTGTTTATTACTACCTGATCTCCGCGGAATAATCCGATTCTCGGATGGGGCTGCACCCGTCCAAACACAAATGGCTCCCGGGCTCAGCAAGGGCCGGGAGCCATTCTTGAAATGGATCACCTCTCCCCTGTGCGGCGGGCGGCTGTGATCCATTTCACAAGGATAAAGAGGTGAAGAAATGTCCTTCTATGGAGCTGGCCAGTTCTTTGTGCCTGTAGAAACTCCCCTGCCGGGGATCACCACGCCCCAGGAGCTCTATGCAGCCCTGCTGGAGTGCTGGGGTCCTGAGACCTGCGCGCCCCGGATGCGGGCGCAATGGACGGTGGAAAACCCGACCCTTGGCCAGTGCTCGGTCACAGCCTTTCTGGCCCAGGACCTTTTCGGAGGCCGGGTGTACGGCATCCCCCTGCCGGACGGGGGCTTCCACTGCTATAACGTGACGCAGGGTAAAATTTTCGATCTGACCTCTGAGCAGTTCGGCAGCGTGCGCCTGTCCTACGCCGGTAACTCCATCCAATACCGGGAGGAACATTTTGCGAAGCAGGAGAAATACGAACGGTATTTGGTTTTGAAAAAGCGGCTGTTCGAGCTTCGGAAATGACAAAACAGGATCGGATGCGGCCCCGGAGACCGAAACGGCGGGAGTTGTCTTTAAAAATGCAGGGTATCTATTCAGTAGCCCCATCTGTCATTTCGAACGAAGTGAGAAATCCGTCCTCTTTTACGTAGAGAATACGGATTTCTCGGCGATGAATCGTCTTGTAATGACAGGCTGCTGAATGGATACAATGCAGAGACAAGCATTGTTTGTCCGCACCGTTTGCTCGCCGGTGCTTGTCGGCGGACGAGAGATGGTCCCAACATTGTGAACATTTGACTGTGAGCCCCTGGCCCGCCGCAGGCGAACAATTTGCTGCAGGCAAATCCAGAAGCCGACAGCGGAAAATGTTCTGTTTTATTCTAATTGGAAAGTGAGGTGGCCCTATGGACTGCAAGGCGGCGGATGTCGTCTGCGTTCCCTGCGCCGACTACGAGCCCGCACGGGTTCGGGCGGCTCTGGAAGAACTGATTGATCGGGCCGGGGGCCTGGCCTGGGTTTGCCCCGGCATGCGAATTGGCATCAAGGCCAATCTGGTTGCCGCCATGACGCCGGATCGTGCCGCCACGACCCATCCGACCCTGATCTCCGCTCTGGCTGCGATCCTGCGCGAGCGGGGCGCGGTCCCCGTGGTGGGAGACAGTCCTGGAGGCCTTTACAACGCCTCCTTTCTCAATCGCGTCTATGCCGCCTCGGGCATGGAGGAGACGGGGGCAGAGCTGAACCGCAGCTTTTCCACCTGTCCAGTAGACCTGCCTGGGGGAAGAGTCTGTAAAACCGCCACGGTGACGGGCTGGCTGCTGGAATGTGACGCGATAATCAATTTCGCCAAGCTGAAATCTCACGGCATGATGGGGCTCTCCGCCGCTGCCAAAAACCTCTTTGGTACCGTCCCCGGGACCATGAAGCCCGAGTACCACTTCCGCTTTCCGGATCCGGCGGATTTCGCCGGGATGCTGGTGGATCTGGATGAATTCTGGAAGCCCCGGCTCTCCATCGTGGACGCGGTTACGGCCATGGAGGGCAACGGCCCCACGGCGGGCAGTCCAAAGCGCGTCGGCTGCCTTTTGGCCGGGCAGAATCCCCACCGGATTGACCTGGTCTGCGCCCGCCTCATCGGCCTGGACCCCGGCACCGTCCCCACCCTCCGGGAGGCCATGGAAAGGAACCTCTGCCCGCGGAAGCTGGAGGAGCTGGAGATCGACGGGCCCTGGATGGACTTTATCTCGGAGGGCTTTGCGATCATCACCGAGCGCAACGGACTGCAGTTTCAGAACCTGATGGGCGGCGGACGGCGCGGCGCGCTGTTCAGCAAATTCCTCTCACGCAGTATTGCTGCCCGCCCTGTCGTGGATCAGACGACCTGCGTGGGCTGCCGTAAATGCGAGCAGGTCTGTCCGGCGCGGGCAATAACCATACGCCGCGGCAAGCCGGCGGTGGACCGCCGCGCCTGCATTCGCTGCTTCTGCTGTCAGGAATTTTGCCCCAAGGGGGCCATGCGGGTCCGAAGACCGTCTCTGGCACGAATTTTGGAGCATTGACCGGAATGGATCTGTATGACGCATAAAATTGCTTGCAATTCTATGCGTCATACCATATAATAGGAGTGCTGTACTTAGAGAAAAGCGAGATGATGATTGAATTATGGGTATTTCCGCGCAGGCGCCCTGGCTGAATTTCTACGGTGAAACGCCGAAGCACCTGGATTATCCCCGCCAGACCATCTACCAGATCGTCCGGCAGACGGCTCGGGAGCATCCGCGCCTTGTGGCCTATGAATTCATGAACAAAGAGACCACCTACGCGCGGTTTATGCAGCGCATCGACCGCACGGCCCGCGCGCTGATCGCTCTGGGCGTTGGCAAGGGCGACCGCGTTACCATATGTATGCCGAACTGCCCCCAGGCGCTGGACACCTTCTATGCCCTGAACCGGATCGGGGCTGTCTCCAATATGATCCACCCCCTTTCCGCCCCGGCGGAGATCGCTTTTTATCTGAATTTTTCCCACTCCAAGGCCATCTTGACCCTGGATCAGTTCTATTCCAAGATTGAGGAGATCCGAGACAGGCTGCAAAACCCGGTGAAGGTCCTGATTGCCTGCATCCGGGACGAGCTTTCCCTTCCGCTCAAGCTCCTGTATCCCCTGTCCAAGGATGCCCGCAAGCTTCCCCGGCTGCCCAAGGGCGGCGACTACATCCTCTGGCGGGACTTCCTGCAGGGCGGTGAAAAGGTCCGGGATCTGCCGGAGGAGGACGTGATGCTCAGCGGAGAGGGGGCGTCCATTCTCTACTCCGGCGGCACCACCGGCACGACCAAGGGCATTCTGCTGTCGTCCGATAACTTTAACGCCACTGCCTTGCAGACCATCGCTGCCTCTGGCCTACCCTCCATCCAGGACAAGAAAATGCTCTCCGTCATGCCAGTCTTCCACGGCTTCGGCCTGGGAATCGGCATTCACACCGCCCTTGTGGGCGGCGCCCGCTGCATCCTCGTGCCCAGGTTCAATGTGGAGTCCTATGCCCGGCTTCTGGTGAAGAAGAAGCCCAATCTCATCCCAGGTGTACCAACCCTCTTCGAGGCCCTGCTTCGGACGAATCTGCTCGAGAACGCCGATCTCAGCTTCCTTGACGGCATGTTCTCCGGCGGCGACTCCCTTTCCGTGGAGCTCAAGCGGAAGGTTGACGCCTTCCTCAAGGCCCACGGGGCAAAGATCCAGATCCGCGAGGGTTACGGCACCACCGAGTGCGTCACAGCCTCCTGCCTGACCCCCAGGGACTACGCCCGCTCAGGCTCCATTGGCATTCCTTTTCCGGATACCTACTATCAGATCGTCACCCCGGGCACGGAGGAGGAAGTGGAGCCCAACGTCGAAGGTGAGATCTGCATTTCCGGCCCTTCCGTCATGATGTGCTACATCGACAATCCCGAAGAGACCGCCCAGACGCTTCGCCGTCACGCGGATGGCCGCGTCTGGTGTCATACCGGTGACCTGGGCATCATGGACGCCGACGGCTTTGTCTATTTCCGTCAGCGGATCAAGCGCATGATCATCACCTCGGGGTACAATGTCTATCCCAGCCAGCTCGAGAATATCATCGACGGCCATGAGAAGGTCCTCTGTTCCTGTGTCGTCGGCGTCAAGGACCCGTACAAGATGCAGAAGGTGAAGGCATTCGTGGTCCTGCGGCCCGGGTATCAGCCCTCTGACGAGATTCGTCAGGAACTCATGGAGCACTGCCGCCACAACATCGCAAAGTATGCCATGCCCTATGAAATCGAGTTCCGAGAGGAGCTCCCCAAGACTCTGGTCGGCAAGGTGGCCTATCGGGTTTTGGAGGAAGAGGCCAATGGCGGTGTGAAGTCATGAGCGGGCTGAGAGAACGGATCTGGGAGATTGACGCGTTGCGCGGCTTCCTGATCCTCTGCGTGGTGGCATCCCACACCCTGTTCTATATGTCCTATATTCTCCGGCTGTTTGATCTGCCGCCGCTGGTTCGCTTCGTCATGCAGTACGGCGGGATGCTGTTTGTGGTACTCTCTGGCCTGTCCGCGACGCTGGGGAGCAGGTGCTTCCGGCGTGGCCTGTTTGTCTTTGCGGGCGGCATGGTGTTGACCTTAGGCTCCCTTGCCGCCGCAGCCTTCGACTGGGTGGCGGACGACATGATCATCCGCTTCGGTGTGCTGCATCTGCTGGGCTTTGCCATGATGCTCTATCCGCTTTTGCGGAAGTTGCCCTCCTCGGTGCTTTTCGCCCTAGGCCTGGCGGTGATCACCGTGGGTTACTGGCTGGAGTTCGGAAACGTGACGGTGTCATCCCGGCTGCTGTTTCCGTTAGGTCTGCGCTATCCCGGCTTCACCTCAGGAGATTATTTCCCCCTGGCTCCGCATCTGGGCTGGTTCTGCCTGGGCATTGTCCTGGGCAGGACGCTCTATGGCGGAAGGAAGACCCGCTTTCCCCGTGTCAACGCGGAGACCCCTGTGCTGCGGTTTTTCCGCTTCTGCGGCCGCAATTCCCTCTATATCTTTATCCTGCACCTTCCCATCCTGGGCGGCATCCTCCTCCTGCTGCTTTGAGCTGCCGCGAAAATACTGAAGAATAAGAGCTGATACCATGATACTTTCTCTGATTGTTCCCATGTACAATGAGGCGGCCATCATCGAACAGACGGCTCGAACCTATTCCGAATATTTGTCCGCTGCCTTTCCGGATTTTGAGCTGATCTTTGTCGATGACGGCTCGGCGGACGACTGCGCCGCCCGGGTCGAGGCGCTGGGGCTTGCCCGTGTCCGCGTGCTCCGTTATACGCCCAACCAGGGCAAGGGCAACGCGGTGAAGACCGGCATGCTTGCCGCTTCGGGAGATATTCGCATGTTTCTGGACGCGGATGTAGCCTACGGCACCGACGTCATTGCCCAAGCGGTTTCCTGCTTCGAGGCAAACCCGGACAAGGAGCTTGTCATCGGTTCCCGACCGCTTCACCCAGAGGGCTACGCGGGCTATACGGCCCTGCGGAGGCTGGCCTCTAAGACCTATATCAAGGTCCTGAACGTGGTCGGCGGCTTCCGCCTGTCCGATTCCCAGTGCGGCTGCAAGGCCTATCGTGGCCCGGCTGCTGAGGCCATCTTTACCCGCACAGAGACCAAGGGCTTTGCCTTTGACTTTGAGACCATTCTCTGGGCCCAGAAGCTGGGTTATGGCATTGTGGAAATGCCGGTGAAGGTTATCAACCATCGGGAGTCCAAGGTCAGCGTCGTCCGCGACACCTTCCGCATGCTCCGGGAGCTGCGCCAGATTAAAAAGCGGGTGAAGAAGGGGTAAGACATGCATCCCGTCAAACATTTTCGTACCATTACAAAGCACCGCCACATGGTCATGCGGAGCTGTGTTCGCGTGGGGTTGATCCGGCAGGGGCTCTGCCACGATCTGAGCAAGTATTCCCCCGCGGAATTCTGGCAGGGCGCCAGATACTACCAGGGCAACCGCAGCCCCAACGCACGTGCCAGGGAAGCGGAGGGCTATTCCACCGCCTGGATGCAACACAAGGGGCGCAACAAACACCACTATGAATACTGGAGTGACGTTCCGCCCGGAAAGACCCGTTATGAGCCTGTTCCCATGCCCACCCGCTATCTGGTCGAGTCGGTCATGGATCGGATCGCAGCCTCCAAGGTCTACCGGGGCAAGGACTATCGCGACGGAGATGCCCTCGCCTATCTGCTCCGGGCCGGGGATCACGCGCTCATGCACCCGGAGACCTACGAAAAGCTGACCTTCCTGCTGACCCTGCTGCAGGATCGAGGCGAGCCGGCTTTGTTCCGGTTCATCCGCCAGGTCGTGCTGCGGGAGGTCCCTTTCGCGCAATGGAAGGAGAAGGAGGAAACGCTGGAATGATTACAATTCGTCTTGCCGGAGTCAACATCGGCATTGAGAACCAATATGATATTGCTCCCCGTCTGGAGGGCTGGATTACCGACGGGCAGGCGGATTTCACTGTCCGTGTTACGCCGCAGGAGCTCATCCGCGAGGACGAGGGAAGGGGAATGGCCGCCGATTATCTGGAGTTCATCTGTGCCTACCGCCACATTGCCGAGCGGATGCCGGACTATGGCGCTTTTGTCTTCCACGGGGCCGCTATCGTGATGGACGAACTGGCCTACCTGTTCACCGCCCCCAGCGGAACCGGAAAGACCACCCATGCTCAGCTCTGGCGATACGGCCTGGAAGGAAAGGCCTGGTTTTTGAATGGGGATAAGCCCATCTTGCGCCGGACCCCGGATGGCTTCCACGTCTGCGGCACACCCTGGCGCGGCAAGGAGGAGTACGGCGTCAACGAGGAGCGTCCCCTCCAGGGTCTCTGTCTGCTCAGCCGCGGATCAGAGAACCGTATCGTCCCCGCCCGGTCGGAGGAGATGGTGCGCTTTTTAGCGCGTCAAATATACATACCCAGTGATCCGGACCGCGCCGCCCGTCTGTTGGATCTGTTGGATGCCTGCTGTTCCACCGTTCCCATCTGGACTATGACCTGCACCTTGAACGCCTGCGCCGCCCATGTTGCCTATGAGGCTATGCGGCCCCAATAATCAGTCGGTCAGACCCGCCCATAGCAATGGCTCGCAGAGAAATACTCTGCTAGCCATTGCTTTATAAAGGAATGAGCGTAAACCGATCACTTTTCATTTCTACACGCTTTCATTTCCTTCCTTCCTCGCGCAATCCGCAGTCTTCGGAATGACTGTCGGCAGACACGCAAGCTCCTCCGACGTCAGCTTCCGATAGCCGCCGGGCGGCAGGGCCGGATCCAGGGACAGTCTGCCGATTCGGACACGTTTGAGGGTGAAGACGTGACCGCCCACTGCCTTGACCATCAGCTTTACCTGATGTTTTCTGCCCTCTCGGATGGCGATCCAGCCCTCGGTGACGGGACGCTGCGGGTTTTTCATCAAATGATTGTGCTTTTTTGGAGGCAGCAGGGCCTCGCTGGCCCCGATCGTGGTGTAGCCCTCCAGCCACGCGCGGGCGGGGAGAGACGTGGCACGCGTCCCCTCCAGCACAACTCCGGCGGCCATGCGCCCGAAGTCCGCAATCTCCAGCCGCCCGAATGCCCTGAAAAAATAAAGCTTCTCCACGTGTGCCTCAGGCCGCAAAAGCAGGGGATCCAGCCTTCCGTCGTCCGTCAGCAGGAGTAGGCCTTCGGTGTCCAGGTCCAGCCGTCCCACCGGGTGCAGATGCCCCAACTCCGGCGGCAGCAGGTCCATAATCACGGGCCTCATCCGATCCGAACGGGCGGTCAGATATCCGGCCGGTTTATTCATCATATAGATTTCCATAATTCTACATCCTTGAAAGCGACAAAAGCAGAGCGCAAGACGCTCTGCTTTTTTGATAGGTCGATGATACTATTATCGTATCTATTCAGTAGCCCCATCTGTCATTTCGAACGAAGTGAGAAATCCGTTCCTTTTTGCGTAGATAATACGGATTTCTCGGCGATGAATCGCCTCGAAATGACAGGATACTGAACAGATACCTATTATCTAATAAAACCATTTCATATCTTTGCGGTCAGATTTGTGAGATACTTCGGTGTCGTCCTTGCCGGGCGTCAAGCCCGCCTGCGTCCTCCGCCTCGTCTGGCGCAAATCCGCCTCGCAAATCTTTTGTAAGCGTTTTATCAGAGTAGTATGCAAAATCAGATCGGGTGGTTTCGGATGAACAGAACGCCCAGTGTGTTGCGGCCACAGTGGGAGGAGACGGTACAGCCTGCCCGGGTGACATGGATGTTGGGAAAGTCTCCCAAGCTGCGCAGCTTCTCCACGCAAGCCTCCACCACCGCATCGTCGCAGCCCGCGTGGGTGATAAAGACATGATCCTTGCAAATGTCGGAGCCGTCGCCGATCCGGTCGGCAATGTATTTCAAGAGCACAGCGTCAAATTTGCCCCGGTACTTTTTGCCCACGGTCATAGCGCCGTCCTTGACGATAATGCAGGGCTTGAAGTTCATCAGGTTCGCGCCCAGCATGGCCACGGCGGAGCAGCGGCCGCCCTTGTGCAGGTAGTCCAAACTGTCGATCACGAAGGAAGCGTCCACACAGGCTGCCAGATGGCGGCACTCCTCGGCGATTCGAGCAGCGTCCATGCCGCGCTGTGCCAACTCTGCGGCGTGGATGACCAAAAGCCCGCCGCCTGTGGAGAGGTTGCGGGTGTCCACCACATGGACGTTTTCGAATTCCTCGGCGGCAATGACGCTGTTCTGGTAGGTGGAGGACATCTCGGAGCTGATTGTAAAATGAACCACGCTGTAGCCCTGCTCGGCGTAATTGCGGAAAAATTCGGTGCAGTCTGTCAAATTGGGGGCTGCCGTCTTGGGCAGGGTCTTGTTCTGTTCGTAATTCCGGTAGATATCCTCCGGGGTGATGTCCACGCCGTCTACATGGTCGACATCATTGAGATTGACGACCAGCCTCATGAGCCGGACACCGTATCGCTCTCGCAGCTCCGGGCTGAGATCGGTGGTGCTGTCGCTGGAGATCAGGATCTTCTCAGACATGCCTAACGCTCCTTCTCTGTCATTTAGAAATTGTTAATCGTGTCTGATTATTATACGACAGATCGGGAACAAAAGCAAGAGATTTAACATGAATTTAAAGAGATTCCTGGTTTTGCAGCTTCTCGATGCTGCCGCCGTTGGAAAGGTCCTTGTCGGCCAGGAGCAGGAGTTTCTCGGCCAAGAGGCGGGAGAAGCCCCCAATGATGGCGGAGGAGACGATCAGCTCCTCCGTCCGGGCGGTGGAAAAGGGGGTGGCGTCCGCATGGTCCAGAATGGGTCCTGCCACGCCGCGAACCTGCTCGATAAAGAAGGATGCCGACAGGGTGTGCCGCGCGGCGTAGCTGGTGTAGAAGGTCTGAACCTCTGGTTCCGTGAGCGTCGCAGGCAAAAGCTCCCGGATCAGGGCAATGCTCAGACCCTGCTTGAGTGTGCAAATTACCAGCAGATAGGCAATGTGGACCCGGTAATATCGCTTCCGGACAGGCTCCGGCATGATCTTCGTGCGCACGTAGTTGTTGATGGTGGCAGAGGTGATAAATACCTCGTCCTTCAGCTCCGGCGGCAGATAGTCCAGATATTGGCGCAAAAGGGAAATGACCTGTTCCATATAAAGACCCAGATCGGGGATCTGGTTCCAGTCAGGCAGACGGTAGTTGTTCAGATAAGTTTCCCAGCGGCGGAGCTTGCCCGCCACCAGTGCTTTGTCGTAGTTCATTTCGATCCTCCTAAGGTCTATACGCTGATTTTATATCACAGGTTCTCCCAAAAAGCAACGGAAAAAGTGTGCGTTCCCACTTGAGTTTCCGCAAATGAAATTCCAAATGTGAAAAAATCATAGCGTCAAGCTA
>CALYTU010000029.1 GCA_945487445.1 uncultured Clostridia bacterium
AACGGATTTCTCACTTCGTTCGAAATGACAGATGGGGCTACTGAATAGATACATAAGGTTTTTCTATTGATAAACCGATGCGCAAATTGTAACGTGTTCGGCGGCCAAGATCCGGCCGCCCTACGTCGTTTTTGCTGCTTCAAGCCGATCACCGGATTGCTGTTTTGTTCCGGCCGGTCAGCTGTTCCAGGGATTTCCCGGGTCCGGGTCTGTGGGGTCCCAGCCGGCTCGGGGATCCGCGAGATCAATTTTAAGCGCCGCGGGGCGTTCAACGGGGAGCTGCTCGGCGTCATAGATATGGACCGGGGTTCCGCTGGGGCAGTTGTCAAAGATCCACTTGACATCCTTCACAGCAAGGCGCACGCAGCCCATGGAGGCGGTGGTGCCAAGCTTGTTGAATTCTTCTGATTCGAGGCTGTCCTTCTCCATACGCTCATAGGGAACGGAGTGAAACAGAATGTCGCCGGTGATCCCGCTGACATACTGGCCGTAGACCCCGCCGAACAGGGGCCACCATTCATGCTTGGCGCCGAGCTGATAATTGCCCGTGGGTGTGGCGCTGCCGGTGGAGCAGAGCCACACCTGGACGGGAACGGTATAAGCGTCCTCGTCGTCGCGGCCATAGACAATCACGACGTTTTCATTGCGCAGCACGTCGATGGAATAGGGCCTGTCGTCGCAGGTCAATGCCTGATAGACCTCCTCGGGGTAGTTGTTCACGGCAATGGAGGTTTCCCGCACAAGCGTCTGCTCCCCGCAGCGAAGCGTAGCGACCAGAACGGCGGTGCGGTCCGGCTGATAGCGGTTGAAGGAAAACTCCAGCTCCTTTTGCTCCTCCAGCCCGGGCTGAAGCTCCAAAGCGGGCCACTCGCCAACGGTCTCACCGTCCAGCGTCAGCGTCAACGAGCAGGTCCGCTCCTCCGCCCCGCCATAGAGCTCCACCTTCGGGAAGGAGACCGTCACCGTTACCCAGGGGCAGCCGGGCGTGGCTGTCAGGTCTTCGGGGAGCTCCATCTCCACACCGTGCAGCGTCCCCGGCCCGTCAGTCGGCTTCGGTACGGCTGTATCGGAGACAGTCTGCGTATTGGTGGGCAGGGCCGGCGTCGTCCCGGATGTGGAAGTGACTGCGTCGTTTACGCGCGTACAGCCGCAGAGCAGCAAAAGAAAAAGCAACAGTACAATACTAAATCGTTTCATAGGCACATTCCTGTCTGTTTCTGTTTGGAATACACGTTATTATACAAAAAAAACCGCTTATTGGCAAGAGTAGATTGTCTTTTATTCCAAGAATATCTCTGCGATGTCAATTGATGTGAACCACTTGCCCGAAAAAAGATAAGCGTTCGGTATGGTTTGCGATTGGTGGGTTTCGGAGCCGGAGCCCGAAGGGCGGAGGCGAGGAGACCCACCAATCGCGGCAGCTCACTGCTTCGCCCTCTGTTCTCTCAACTTCTCTATCAGCAGCGCTCTCGGACTTTTGTCCTTCAGCGTCCGCATCGGCTTGTTGTTACTCCAGATCAAGTGCCGCGCCAACTTCTGGTTCAGATCCTCAACACTCCGGAAGGTCTCCCAGTCGTAAAAATATCTCTGGTCGTTCCGGTGGCTTCTCTCCACCTTGCCGTTGTGCCACGGCGTCCTGGGCGCGATCAGCTTGTGCATGATGCCGAGCCAGGGCTGGCTGTGTACAAAATTCTTGCAATTCTGCCCGGAAACTGGTATAATATCTTAAATTACCATGGAGAAGTATCAGTGGAACGGAGGACGGACAGTTGGAACGGAAAACACCGGTGATTTCCCCCGAAGACCTGCGTCGGCAGGCGGAGATCGCGCAATATATCAGAGAATTCTGGCAAAACCAGGGCGTGACCCCGGTTGCCTGTGTGGAGACCTACGGATGTCAGCAGAATGAGGCGGACTCCGAGCAGATTCGTGGCATTTTGGAGCAGTGCGGCTACGGGTTCACGGACGCCGCAGAGGGGGCCGATCTGGTAGTGATCAACACCTGTGCCATCCGGGAGCACGCCGCGCAGCGGGTGTTCGGCAACGTGGGAGCCCTGGTCCACACGAAGCGCCGCCATCCGGGGCAGAAGATTTTTGTCTGCGGCTGCATGATGGGCCAGCCCGAGATTTCCGCCCGGATGAAGAATTCCTATGCCCACGTGGACGGCATCTTCTCCCCCCACCATTTATGGCAGCTCCCCGAGCACCTCTACCGTGTCCTGATCCGACATAAAAAGGCCTGGGCCGTGGAGGACTCCAACGGGGCCATTGCCGAGGGCCTGCCCGTGGTGCGGACTAACGCGCTGAAGGCCTGGGTCAGCGTCATGTATGGCTGCAACAATTTCTGCTCCTACTGCATCGTTCCCTATGTCCGCGGACGGGAGCGTAGCCGCCTGCCGGCGGATATTCTGGCTGAGTGCAGGGACCTGATTGCCACGGGCTATCGGGAGATTACCCTCTTGGGCCAAAATGTCAACTCCTACGGCAAGGACTTGGGCTTGGGCGTCGATTTTGCCGACCTGCTGACGCAGATCGCCGATCTGCCGGGGGACTTTCTGCTTCGTTTCATGACCTCCCATCCCAGAGACGCCAGCCACAAGCTCTTCGACACCATGGCGAGCCGCCCGAAGATTGCCAGACAATTCCACCTGCCCTTTCAATCCGGCAACGACCGCATTCTGAAGGAAATGAATCGCCACTATGACCGGGCCCAATATCTGGAGCTCATTGACTATGGCCGGAAGCTGATGCCGGATATCGTCTTCACCTCTGATGTGATCGTGGGCTTCCCCGGCGAGACAGAGGAAGAATTCGAGGATACCGTATCTTTGATCGAGCGGGTGCGGTTCGACGCCCTGTTCACCTTTATCTATTCCCCCCGGCCGGGCACGCCGGCGGCCAAAATGCCGGACCCCACCCCAAAGGAGGAAAAGAACCGACGCTTCGATCGGCTCCTGGCCGTCCAGAACGCCATCTCCGAGGAGAAGCACCGCGCCTACGTGGGCAAAACGGTCCGGGTCCTGGTGGACGGCAGGGACGGCGACAGGCTCACCGCCCGCACCGGCGGGGGCAGACTGGTCCGCTTCGAAGGGGACGACGGACTGATCGGTAAATTCATCGACGTAACAGTTACCGACGCGACAACCTGGTCGCTGGTCGGTGCCGTCACAATGTAGCGCGGGCAATCTGCCCGCCTGTCGCGCCAGCAATCCGACACGCGGTCGCGCGGGCAATCTGCCCGCCTGTCGCGCCAGCATACCGACACGCTGTAGCGCGGGCAATCTGCCCGCCTGTCGCGCCGGCATTCCGACACGCGGTAGTCAAGCTATGCTTATCCCAGCATCCCATGCAAGCATCTGCAGCCTGTGCGGGCAAATTGCCCGCGCTACATTCCTAATCGGAGGTTTCACAATGGCAGAACTCACCCCGATGATGAAACAATACAAGGAGCTCCATGCGCAGCATCCGGACTGTCTGCTCTTCTTCCGGCTGGGGGACTTCTATGAGATGTTCGACGAGGACGCCCGGGTGGCGGCCCGGGAGCTGGATCTGACCCTGACGACCCGGGACCGGGGAAAGGCCGCGGAGGAGCAGACCCCCATGTGCGGCGTTCCCTTTCACTCCGCCGAGGGCTACATCGCCCGCCTGGTCGGCAAGGGCTATAAGGTGGCCATCTGCGAGCAGATGGAGGACCCGGCCCTTGCAAAAGGGTTGGTCGAGCGTGACATCATCCGCATCATCACCCCTGCTACGGTGGTGGAGAGCTCCATGCTGGAGGAGGGCTGCAACAACTACTATGCTTCCCTCTGCCAGACCGCTGAGGGCATCGGCATCGCCCTGATCGACATTTCCACCGGCGAGGCCTGCGCCACGCTGGCCGACGGGGAGGACGCCCGGGACAAGGCCTTCAACGAGCTGGGCCGCTTCGAGCCCCGGGAGCTCATCGTGGACGAGGACCTGGCGCAGGGCAAACGTTTTGCCCTGGACGCGCAGATCCGGCTGCGCTGCCCCGTGAATGTGGGCAAGCGGGAGCTCTACGAGGATGAGACCGTAGACAAGACGCTGGCCGCCCAGTTTGAGCAGGACCTTTCCGTTCTGCCCCTGCCCGTGCGGCTGGCACTGGGCGCGCTGGTCCAGACCCTTCGTACCCTGCAAAAGGGCGACCTCAGCCACATCAACAAGGTAGAATACTATCTCTCCGGCCGGTATCTGGAGCTGGATCTCACAGCCCGCCGGAATTTGGAGCTGACCCAGACCCTTCGGGGCAAGGAAAAGCGGGGGAGTCTGCTCTGGGTCATGGATAAGACAAAAACTCCCATGGGCTCCCGGATGCTCCGGGCCTGGATGGAGAAGCCGCTGCGAAATCCCAATGAGATCCGCCGACGGCTGGACGCGGTGAAGGAGCTCTACGACAACACCCTGCCTCGGCAGGAGCTGCTGTTGGCCTTGAAGAGCGTGACGGACCTGGAGCGGGTCACGGCACGGATCGTTACCGGCGCGGCAAACGCCCGGGATCTGGTCCAACTCAGTCAGGGCAGCGCCAATCTTCCCGCTCTGAAGAAGCTGCTCGGCGGCTTTCAAAGCTCCATGCTGTCCGTCGTCACCGAAACGCTCGACGAGCTTTCGGATCTGCGTCAGGCCATTGACCAAACCATTGCCGACGAGCCCCCCTTCTCCCTGCGGGAGGGCGGGATCATCCGCCCCGGCTGCTCGGAGGAGGTGGACAGGCTTCGCGATATCATGTCCGGCGGCAAGGGGACTTTGGCCCGGATCGAGGCCGAGGAAAAGGAAAAAACCGGGATCAAGAATCTCCGTGTGGGTTACAACCGGGTCTTCGGCTACTACATTGAGGTCGCCAAGGGCCAGGTGGATCTGGTCCCTGCCAGTTATGTCCGTAAGCAGACCCTGGTGAACGGAGAGCGCTACATCACGCAGGAGCTCAAGGAGCTGGAAAACACCATCCTCGGGGCCAAGGATCGGGTCAATGCCCTGGAATATGAAATCTTCACCAAGCTTCGCGAGCATCTGGCGGCCAACGCCGCCCGGGTTCAGCAGAGCTCCCGCGCCATTGCGGCGGCGGATGTGCTGGTCTGCCTGGCGGAGCTGGCGGTGCAAAACAATTACTGCATGCCTGAGGTCGACCTGTCGGCCTCCATTGAGATCACAGCGGGTCGGCATCCCGTGGTGGAGAAGACCCTCACTGACGCCCTCTTCGTCCCGAACGACACGGCCATGGACGGCAAGCGGGAGCGGGTCGCCGTCATTACCGGACCGAACATGGCGGGCAAGTCCACCTATATGCGTCAGGTTGCCCTGATCGTCCTGATGGCCCAGATGGGCAGCTTCGTCCCCGCCTCTGCGGCGCGGATCGGCGTGGTGGACAAGATTTTCACGCGAATCGGTGCGTCCGACGATTTGGCAGCCGGTCAGTCTACCTTCCTGGTGGAGATGGCGGAGATGGCGGACATCCTCAAAACCGCCACGCCCCGGAGCCTGCTGGTCCTGGACGAGATCGGGCGCGGCACAGCTACCTACGACGGTATGGCAATCGCCCAGGCTGTTTTGGAGCATGTGAGCGATCCCCTGCGGCTGGGCTGCAAGACCCTGTTTGCCACGCACTACCACGAGCTGACGGAGCTGGCCGGGACGCACCCGGAGATCCGCAACTACAACATCTGCGTCAAACGGCGGAAGGATGATATTGTCTTCCTTCGGAAAATCATCCCCGGCGTGGCGGACGGCAGCTACGGCGTGGAAGTGGCCAAGCTGGCTGGAATGCCGGCCAGGGTGGTCAAGCGGGCCAGGGACATTTTGAAGGACCTAGAAGAAAAGGGACCCAGCCGGATCATCGTTCCGGTCCAGGCCCCCCCGGGTATGGAACTCCCCATGGGTCAGACAGCTCTGGCCGACCCTGTTGCCGAAGAGCTCAAAAAGCGCGTTGAGGCCGCTGCCGTGGAGACCATGACGCCCATCGAAGCATTGAATCTCCTGTATGAATGGAAGCAGCTCTTGTAAACAGAGCGCGATTTGCAATTTACATCCCAGGGAGGGAACGCCAATGGATCATTCGTGTCACGAGCTCGGTTCGCTGCGAAAGCGTGAGATCATCGGGGGCCTGCTGTATCTGCCGATGTTCTTCTTCGGCTCGCAGTTGCTGGACGCTCTGATCGTCAAGCTGATGGGCATGGATCTGAGGTCTGACAGCGTCAATGGGCCGGTCAACCTGGTTTACCATGGACTGAACGCGGCAATCCTGGGAGGCATCTTCCTTCGCTACCTGACGGAGCAGTTCAAGCGTTTGCAGGCTCGGGGCTGGGCACTGTTTTCAGACCTGGTTTTGGGCGGTCTGGCGAACTACGGACTTTCCCAACTGTCCGCACTGGCGGTTGGCATGCTTCTGACGCTGTTTGATCTGAACTACTTCAATCTCAACCAGGAGGCGGTGGATGCGGCGCTTTTCATGACGCCGGGGTTTGCCATTGTGACGGCTTGCGTGCTGGCGCCCATTTCGGAAGAACTCCTGTTCCGGGGCCTCGTCTTCTGCGGGCTCTACCGTCGGTCCCGGGTGTGGGCCTACGTTCTGTCCATGCTCGCCTTTTCCCTGGCCCATGTGTTCGCCGCGATGTTTTTCCAGCCACTGGGCCTCACTTTCGTCAACCTGATCGTTTATTTGCCGGCGGGGTTCGTCCTCGCCTGGACCTACGAACGCAGCGGCTCCATCTGGAGCGCCATCTTCCTGCACGCGGCATTGAACGCGCTCTCTATGCTGCTTCAGGGGATGAGCATTTGAGCCTCATGCAAAGCCGGGTGCCGATCATCCGGCATGAAAGAAAGAGATAGTTCACTTCAAGATGTTTGTGTTTTGCAGGAGGTGTTCTCATGTCAAAGATTATTCAGCTTTCCCCCCATCTGGCGAATTTGATCGCCGCGGGCGAGGTCGTGGAGCGGCCCGCTTCGGTGGTGAAGGAATTGGTGGAGAACGCCGTCGACGCCGGGGCGAAGACCGTCATCGTGGAGCTTCAAAACGGCGGCATGACCTTCCTGCGCATCCGTGACGACGGCTGCGGCATGAGCCGGGAGGACGCCAAGACCGCCTTCCTCCGCCATGCCACCTCGAAGCTACGGACCAAGGAGGATCTGGTGGCGATCGGGACGCTGGGCTTCCGGGGCGAGGCCCTGGCTGCCACGGCCGCCGTGAGCCGGGTGGACCTTCTGACCCGCACCGCGGAGGATCTGGAGGGCACCCATCTGACCCTGGAGGGGGGGAAACTCCTGACCTGTGAGGCAGCGGGCTGCCCCGTGGGGACGACCATCGTGGTCCGGGATCTGTTCTTCAACACGCCGGCCCGGATGAAATTCATGAAGCGGGACGCCGTGGAGGGTTCCGCTGCGGCGGGGGCCGTCCAGAAGCAGGCTCTTGCCCATCCTGAGATCTCCTTCCGGCTCATCAAGGACGGACAGCCCCAGCTCCAGACCCCCGGCGACGGGGATCTGCTGGCTGCGATCTATGCGGTTCTGGGCCGTCAGGCCGCCGGGGAGATGGTCCCGGTGGAGAGCAGATGGGAGAAGCTGGGCGTGGCCGGCTACGTTTCCCGTCCCACCGCCACCCGGGGTACCCGCGCCAACCAGATTTTTTTCGTCAACAACCGCTATATCCGCTCCAGGACCCTGACAGCTGCGCTGGAGGAGGCCTACCGCAATCAGCTCATGGCAGGCCGGTTTCCCTCCTGCGTGCTGAATATTTCCATGCCCCTGTCCGCCGTGGACGTGAACGTTCATCCGGCCAAAACGGAAGTGAAGTTCCTCAATGAGCGGGAGATTTTTGACTGCGTGCATTACGGCGTCCTCGGGGCCTTGAACCGGACCCCGGGCCAGACGGCCTTCGTCATGCGGGACGCGGAATGCAAACCGCAAAATGCGTGCCCGGGGGAGGACGGGCCGACGCAGGCGCTCCCCGGGCGTTTGACCGCCGACCGAGCGGCTTCCGAAGCGGAAGCCCCGGAAAACCGGTTTTTCAAAGCGATGTCCGCCGAAGAATACCGGAAGGCCGCAAAGCCCCAGGTCCACACCGTCACCCGCTGGGAATATGAGCAGATGACCAAGACCCTGAACAAGCGCCCGATGCCCGAGCCCAGCCAGGCGCTCCGGGCGGCCGTGCGCCCCGGTCCGTTGAACAGCCCCGTCCTCCTGCCCGGGGACGGAGAGACAACGGAAAACGAAAAACAAACAGCCCGGGGCGGAGAAGACGGACCGCTCGCAGGAAAAGAATCGCCCGCAAGCCGTCAGCCCGGATCGGAAGCCGTCGAATCGGAATGCCCCGCGGCGGCGGAAAATTTGTGCCGGGATGCGGGTGAGTCCGGTTCCGATGAGCCCGCTTTCGAGGCGCCGCTCCCCTTGAATGGGCTTGATTCCGCGCCCTCCTTCCGCTATATCGGGGAGGTATTCCGCACCTACATCCTGGTGGAGCAGGGGGAGGAGCTGCTCCTGATCGACAAGCACGCCGCCCACGAGCGGATCAACTTCGAGCGCCTCCTGGCCCAGGGGACCAAGGTCCTCGGCCAGACTCTCCTTCAGCCAAAGACCTGCCGGTTTGACCGGGAGGAGGCCGCTCTGCTGCTGGAGCACCGGGATCTGCTGCTGACCCTGGGCTATGACGTGGATGACCTGGGCGAGGGGGACCTGCTTTTGCGCCAGATCCCCTCCGATATTCGCGAATCGGACGCGGCAGCAACCCTTTCTGAGATCGCGGACCATCTGCGGGACGGGCGGCTCGATACGCCCCAGCGCCTTCGCGACGAGGCCCTGCACACCATTGCCTGCAAGGCCGCCATCAAGGCCGGCTACATCACCGACCCGGCCGAACTGAAGGCTCTGGCCGCCCAGGTCCTGACCCGGGACGATTTGAAGTATTGTCCGCATGGCAGACCGATCTGCACCGTCATCACCAGGCGGCAGATGGAGAAGCAGTTCAAGCGGATTACCTGACGCTGCCTGTCCTTGGGCGGCCGGCGAGAATTGGAGGCTTTCATGAAAGACATCATCTGTATCTGCGGTCCCACCGCCTCCGGCAAAACGGGCCTATCCGTGGCGCTGGCAAAGAAGCTGGACGCCGAGATCGTGTCCTGCGATTCCATGCAGATCTATCGGGGCATGGACATCGGGACGGCGAAGCCTGACGCGGCGGAGATGGCCGGGGTGCCCCACCACCTGCTGGACGTGGCCGCCCCCGGCGAGGATTTTTCCGTAGGCCGCTATGTCAAGCTGGCCGACGCCGCCATTGCCGACATCCGCAGCCGGGGGAAGACCGCCATTGTCTGCGGCGGCACGGGACTGTACATGGACAGCCTTGTTAAGGGCGAGACCTTCGCAGCACCGTCCCGGCCCGCGCAGCGGGAATATGTGGAGCACATTGCCGAGGAAAAGGGGATGCAGTTCCTCTACGACATGCTCCGGGACGCGGATCCCGATACTGCAGAGAAGCTCCATGTCTCGGACCGGAAGCGCATCGTCCGGGCGATGGAGGTATTTTTGATTACCGGTATGCCCCTGTCTTATCACAACGCGCAGTCGAAGCTCCGCCCGCCCAAGTATGACCCGCTGTGGATCGGCCTGAGCTGCCGGAACCGGCAGAGGCTCTACGCCCGGGTAGACGCCCGGGTGGACGAGATGATGGCCCGGGGGCTGGAGACGGAGGTCCGGATGCTGTTGGACCGGGGCGTGGATCCCGGGACCACGGCCATGCAGGCCATTGGCTACAAGGAGCTGGCCGCCGCCCTCCGGGGGGAATGCACGGTGGCCCAGGCCGTGGACCGGATCAAACAGGCATCCCGCCGCTACGCCAAGCGCCAGCTCACCTGGTTCCGCCGAAACGAGGCGGTACACTGGCTGCTTGCGGACGAAACGCCGGATCTTCTGAGCGCGGTGCTTCAGCTCGCAAAGACGGAAGTCGGATAACTTTCACCCTTTTGTTTCCAACTTTCAACTGTATCCGACACCCGAAATCTGTTACCATAGGGCTGCGGCCGATGCCGCAGATTACATAGAAATGAGGTAACCCCTATGGCAGCGAATGAAACCTTACAGGATTTGTTTTTGAACGATATTCGGAAGGAGCGTCAGCTGGTGACGGTCTTTCTAATGAACGGCTTTCAGATGAAAGGCGTGATCACGGGCTTCGACAGCTTTGTGGTCTGCCTGGTCTCCGAAGGCCGCCAGCAAATGATCTATAAGCACGCGATCTCCACCGTGGTACCGGCTCGACCGGTGAAGTTGAGTCCGTAAAGGCGCGCTCCGCGCGCCCTTGCGGCGTCGGCTTGCCGAGTTCCCGCGGCGGAGAACCCAAGGAGGTCCGCCATGAGAGGGGACAAATTCACGAAAGCTGTGGTCATTACGCTTCTGTGCGTGGTGGCCAGCTATCTGATCTTTTCCGTTACCCGTTTTTCGGGCAGCAGCTTCACCACCTATAAGGCAGTGCGCTATGAAGTCGGCGATGGGATCACCACCTCCGGCTTTCTGGTGCGCTCCGAGGAGCTTTTGCAGGGCGACGGGGGCTCCATTGTGGTCCCGGCCCGGACCGAGGGTGAGAAGGTGGGCAAGGGACAGATCGTGGCGGCCACCTATCGCAGCGAGGCCGCCCGGACCCGGCAGGAGCAGATCGAGGCGCTGGAGACCGAGATTGCGCAAATGAAATACGCGCATTCCTTCTCTGCTTCCGATCTGGAATCCGCCACGCTGGACAATGACATTCTCCGTCTGATCAATCAGGTGACGCGCTCTGCTGCACGGCGGGAATACGCTGCTGCGGACAAGTCCGCCGAGGCGCTCAAGCCTTATATTCTTCGACGCTACATCAACAGCAACGACGCGGACGTTCTCTGGGCGCGGATCACCGCCGCGCAGGACCGGCTGAACAGCCTGCGCGCGGAGGCCGGAACGGAGGCTGGAGCGATCACCGCACCGGTTTCCGGCTGGTTTTCCGCCGTGACCGACGGCTATGAAAGCGAGCTGACTCCCGCATTTCTGGAGACGGCCACTGTGGCCGCGCTGGAGAAATTCGAGGGCATCAGCCGCCGGGAGACCGATGCCGTCGGCAAGCTCGTTACCTCCCCAAAATGGTACTTTGCCGCTGTTGTGCCGAGCCAAAACGTGGCCGAGCTGGAAGCTGGCAATCGCATCGACGTCAACTTTGCCTATGATTTCTACGGCGCGGTGCGGATGAAGGTGGAGCGGATCAGTCCCACAGAGAACGACAGGTGTATTCTTGTACTGTCCTCGGACGCTTACATTCAGAACGCCGTTTCCACACGGACGCAGACTGCCGATCTGGTGTTCGCAGACCGCTCCGGTCTTCGCGTGCCCAAAACCGCCCTCTATGTCAATGAAGGCACAAGCGGCGTCTATGTCCTGGAGGGCGCGGAGGCGAAGTGGAAGCCCATCGAGATTCTCTATGACAACGGAGACAGCTTCATCGTTGTGTTGGACAAGTCCAGCACGCGGAATCTTTGGCCCGAGGATGAAATCATCCTGACTACAGAAGAGATTTTTAATGGAAAGGTCATGATAAAATGAGCATTGCCGAAAACGTTGCCGCCCTGCGCGGCCGGATGGACGAAGCCGCTCGTGCGGCGGGCAGAGACCCTTCTGAGATTCTGCTTTGCGCCGCCACAAAGATGAACGACGCCGAGCGCGTCAAGGAGGCTGTGGCCGCCGGGGTGGACTGTTGCGGAGAAAACCGGGTGCAGGAGCTGCTCCAGAAGAAACCCATGGGAGCCTACGAGGGCAAGCCAGTCCATTTCATCGGCCATTTGCAGACCAACAAGGTGAACAAGGTGGTGGGACAGGTGGAGCTGATCCAGTCGGTGGATCGGCAGGAGCTGTTGGATGCGGTGAACAGAACCGCTCTGCGCATGGGCCTGCGGCAGGAGATCCTGCTGGAGGTCAACATCGGGGAAGAACCCCAAAAGGGCGGCTTTTCCGTGGAGCAGACGCTGGCTCTGGCCGCGAAAATGGGGGACTATCCAGGCGTTTTCCTGCGGGGTTTGATGGCGATTCCCCCGATCCCCGAAAAAAAAGGCGATAATTGCAATTATTTTACAAAAATGAGAAATCTTTTTATTGACATTGCAGGGAAAAAATACGATAATGTATCCATGGTGTGTCTGTCGATGGGGATGAGCGACGATTTTGAGGACGCGATCGCCTGCGGCAGCACCATGATCCGCGTGGGCACCGCCATTTTCGGCGCCCGCCACTATCCGACTTGACAATTCCCATTTTGATATACATATACAGGAGGAAACCGAACCATGGGACTGATGGATGAACTCAAAAAGCTGACCCGCCCCTACAATGAAGAGGACATGGACGAATACGATTACGACGAGGAAGAAGAACTGGAAGCTGAGCCCGAACCCGCCCCCGCGACGCGCCGTTCTGCCTTCGCCGCCCCCGATACGACTGCCAGCACCGGCTCCGGCAATTTCGGCCGCCGTTCCGGTCCTGCCAAGGTCATGAACCTGAGTACCAACTCCGCCATGCAGGTGATTCTGGTCAAGCCCGACCGGTTCGACACCGTTTCGGAGATTGCCGATCATCTGCGCGACAAAAAGTCCATCGTGCTCAATCTGGAGTCCACCAACAAAGACGTTGCCCGCAGACTGGTCGATTTCCTCTCCGGCGTGGCCTACGCGCTGGACGGCAAGATCAAGAAGGTCGCCATCTCCACCTACATTCTGACCCCCTACAACGTGGAGATCGTGGGCGATCTGGTCGAAGAGCTGGAGAACAGCGGCGTCTACTTCTGAGCAGACAGCCTTTCTCCGCAAAATAGACAGAAAGGAATCGTCTGGATATGCTGACACCCCAAGACTTACAGGAAGTTTCCTTTGAAAAGGCAAAAATCGGCGGCTATGTGATGAAGTCTGTGGACGAGTTTCTTGAGCCGTTGATGGACGACTATGTTGCCCTATACAAGGAAAACGCAGTGCTGAAAAGCAAAATGCGGCTTCTGGTAGAGCGCCTGGAAAGCTACCGCGCCAACGAAGCCGGCATGAAGGCCGCCGCAGAGCAGGCGCAAAAAACCTGCGACACGATGATCGAGGAGGCCCGCCGCCGCAGCGACGAGATCGTTGCGAAAGCCAGCCGTGAGGCCAGGACCAGCACCCGCGACGTGGACGCTGCCCTGGAGGCGGAGTCGGAGCGGCTGCGCCTGGCCAAGGAGGCCACTGCGTCGTTCGTGCAGGCTGTGGAAGCCCAGTTGTCCCGCCAACAGCAGGCCCTTGAGGCGATCATGAGCCTGGATCTTCCCGCGCGGGAGGCCGCCAAGCCCGCCCGAAAGGCCTATGACTATGAGGCCGAGAAGGATCAGCCCGCACCCGTCCGTTCGGACAAGGCTGAGGACATTGCCGCCCAGATTGAGCAGAGCGTCGCCAGCATCACCGGCGACACCCCACGGCCCAAGCCGGACCCCAGCGCCGCCACCCGGGTTATGCCCGCCCTGGACGAGCGCACCACGGCGAAGTTCGCGAATTTGAAATTCGGAAAGAACTATCAGGCCTGACTGCAGGGGCGCTCATTGAGCGCCTTGCAACGACAGCATAACTGAATACCTTGCGTTGAAGGGAACGTGCATGACGCATCGAAGCGCAGAGAGCCGCCGGTTGGTGTAAGACGGTGTTCGGACGTTTTGCGGATCCTCCCTGAGCACCCCGCCGAAGGGCTTTCGCCTGTGTAGACCGGGGCGTTTCATGGGCGTTACACCATGTCGAGCGGCCGCGAGCAATCGCGGCAATCAGAGTGGTACCGCAGAGGGGGCTCCCTTTGTCTCTTGAAGAGACAGGGGAGCCCCCTTTGAACACATAGCGGAAAAAACGATCACAAAGGGAAACAGTATCTGTTCAGTATCCTGTCATTTCGAGGCGATTCATCGCCGAGAAATCCGTATTATCTACGCAAAAAGGAACGGATTTCTCACTTCGTTCGAAATGACAGATGGGGCTACTGAATAGATACGGGAAACATTAAAACTATTTCCAAAAGGAGAAAACCTATGGATTACAAAAATACCATCATCACCCCGAAGACGGACTTCCCCATGCGGGGCGGGCTGCCCCAGCGCGAGCCTGCCATGCTGGAGGGCTGGAACAAGATCGACGTCTACAAGGAGCTGCGGAAGAAAAACGCGGGCAAGCCCCGCTTCGTGCTCCACGACGGCCCTCCCTTCTCCAACGGCGACATCCACATGGGCCACGCCCTGA
>CALYTU010000030.1 GCA_945487445.1 uncultured Clostridia bacterium
GTCCTGAGCGAAGCCGAAGGACCCGTACTCCTGTCATTGCCGGAGGCAATGACGCCGCCTGCGGGCGGCAGGAGGGACGGATTCTTCACTTCGTTCAGAATGACGGGGAAGGACGAAAGAGCGGATTCTTCACTTCGTTCAGAATGACGGGAAAGGACGAAGGGACGGATTTCTCACTACATTCGAAAGGACGAGGGCTGGTGAATGGTGACGCCCAGAAAAAACCTTGCAATTTTGTCTGAATCAGATATAATAGCAGATAGCATCTATACATATCAAAAAGCATTTACCATATCAGATAACATTTACCATATCAGATAGCGGCGATCCTGGCGGCGATCCGATCAGATTGCATCATTGCTGCCGCATTATGGATGTGAATCAGCTTACGCGGCAAACTGCCCGCCATGGCGGACCGGGAGCGCCGAAAGCGCACAGGACGGAAACAAGAAAACCGAATCAGGTCAGGATAGAATGATGGAGCATATCACTGAAAACAATCAAACATGGCTTCGCTCGCTGCGAGAACGCGGCTGGCTGCGGTCAGTCCTGCTGGTTCTGCTGAGCGCGGGCTTTCTGTTGCTGCAGGCCGTGCAGATGCACCGAAGCGTCAACCTCGGCAGTCTGCTGTCGCTTTCGCTTCCGGTGCTTGCGCTGAACTGCGCTGTTCTGCTCTGGGCTGCGTTGGTTCTGCGGCTGCTGCTCTTCCGCTGGCACTGGGCACTGCTGGCCTCCGCGCTGCTGTCAACGCTCTGGAGCGTTGCGAATCTTTTTGTCCTCGAGCTGCATGGCAGTCCGCTGTTCATCAGCGAGCTTCGCAGTTTCGGCACCGCGATGGACGTGCTCGGGGGCTATTCGCTGCACTGGACCGCGGCGGTGACGCGGCAGATTGGCTATGGGTTCGGTCTGCTGGCGCTTGCGGGCGGGGCGTTTCTGCTGCGAGAGCCGATGAAGGGGAAGCTCCCCCGGAGCCTTTTAAAGGGGCTTGGCCTGACTGCGGCGCTGTTGGCCGGTCTGTCCGCCGTGCTTTGGCTGCTGCTCTTTGTATGGCAGACGCCAAAGCCCCGCAAGAGCATGGGCTGGACCTGGTCGGAGGGTGTCCGGAGCTACGGTTATGTCTGCGCCATTGTGGAGGATGTGGACCGGGCCGCGAACGCCTATGTGAAGCCGGCAGGCTATGACGCCGCCCACTTGAATGCGCTCAGCCGCGTGCCGCAGCCGGAGCCTCCCGTGAAGCCGGACGTGATATTGATTCTCAACGAGTCCTTCTGCGACCTGCATGAACAGTTGGACTATACAACAGATGTGGACGAGCTGGAGGACTTTTACAGCCTGCAAAACGCCGTCTTCGGAAAGGCTGTCGTGACCTCGCGGGAGGGCCACACCAACAACACCGAATATGAGCTGCTGACCTCCAACGCGATGCATCTGCTGAGCGTGGCTGCGCCCTTCAACTATGTGAATTTGAGCCGCACGCCCCACACGCTGCCCCGCTATCTGCAATCTCTGGGCTACAAGACGGCTGCCATGCACTGCGGTTCGCCGTCCAACTATGCCCGCAACCGGGTCTATCCCGAGATGGGCTTTGACCGTGTGGTTCTGGGGCCGGAGCAGTTTACGAGGCGCAGCTACGGAAACCGCCCCTGGCTGGACGAGGACAACTACGCCGACTTGATATCCCTCGGCGAGGAGATGGGAGACGGGCCAAAGCTGCTGTATCTGCTGACCTTCCAGGGCCACGGCGGCTATGAGGCCAATCCCCCGGAGCTTGACACCGTGCACGTGCAGGAGGACTTCGGGGAAAAGACAGATGAGCTGAACGAGTATCTGACCAGCATTCGGATGTCCAGCGCGGCCTTTCGGGCGTTGACAGAGCACTATTCCAAGGCGGACCGTCCGGTGATCATCTGCATGTTGGGCGACCATATCCCGGCGCTGTTCACCGATCTGCCGATGCGGCCCACCGCCAGTGAGGCGGAGCAGGAGGTGATGGAGCGCACGGTGCCCTATGTAATCTGGAGCAACTACGGGGCGGAGCTTCCGACAGGTGATGAATATATGACGGTGACGGATCTGGTTCCCAGCCTGCTCCGAGCAGCAGGCTTGCCCCTGAGCACCTATTACCGTTTCCTGCTTCAGCTCCGCGAGGAGATTCCGGCCAGAACCCTCCACGGATATTACAGGGACGCTGACGGCTCCACGGGCCTTCTGACGGAGCACCCGGCCTACGGGGACCTCTGCCTGTATTATGAGCTCGAGTATAACGGCCTCGTTTGCGGCCGCGACTATCGGGAGGACCTTTTCTTGCCCTGACCGCACGAAGCGCATCCTGTGGGATGACAACCACCGCCGGACCGAACCGTTCGGAATACGGTCTGTGTTTATGCCGAACCGGGGGATATGAGAAAACGTAAAAGGAGCCGACTTTTTCGGCTCCTTTTACGCATCCGATAATGGATCAGTCCTGAACGGACACCAGCTCAATGGTGAAGTTCAGCTCTTTTCCGGCCATTTCGTGATTGGCGTCGAAGGTGATGGTGGTTTCGTCCTTCGCCGCAACCAAAACAGAAATGGGATTGCCCTGCATGTCTTGGAGGTAGACTCGTCGGCCCACCTCAGCCTGCTCCGCGCCGGGGATCTGCGCCAGCTCCAGGGTGAAAACTGCATTCGGGTCGGGGTCTCCGTAGGCTTCCGCAGGCAGGAGATGGACGTTCTTAATTTCGCCGATCTCCATATTTGCCACGGCGGCGTCAAAGCCGGGGATCATCATCCCGGCTCCGCACACAAATTCCAACGGCTCGCCCCGGTCATAGGAGGAGTCGAACTGCGTTCCGTCGTTGAAGGTGCCCCTGTAGTGGGTGCGGCAGGTTTTGCCCACGTTCTTTCCGTCCGGCTTCGATTTGCCGTGGCAGCTCGTGCAGCTGCCGTCCTCATGACCGCCGCAGCTGTGGCCTTCGCCGTGACCGCCGCAGCTGTGGCCTTCGCCGTGACCGCCGCAGCTGTGGCCTTCGCTGTGATGGCTGCAATTAGCGCCGGTGTTGATGAGCTCGCCGCGGAGGTATGCTTCCACCGCCTCATCCGGATCGCCGGTGGCCCCGGCGCAAAGCTCAATACCGTGGTCTTCCAGCGCGGCCTGAGCACCGCCGCCGATGCCGCCGCAGATCAGCACGTCGATGGAACGGTCCGCCAGCAGACCGGCCAGCGCGCCATGACCGCTGCCGTTGGAGCCAATGAGTTCAGAGGAGATGATCTTGCCGTCTTCGACCTCATACACCTTGAATTGCTCTGTGTGGCCGAAGTGCTGAAAGATTTGTCCGTTTTCATAAGTGACCGCGATTTTCATGAATTTCTCCTTTTTACGCAGTTCATGCGCGTGAATTGTTTGCGTTCCATATGATACAATACAATCCGAAAAAAGTCAACGGAAAGAGGGCCTTCTGACCGCGTGCCGTGACAATAACGGCGGATGGCGGATAGAGATAAAGGATGATATACTATTATTCCAGGATCGTGTAATAATATTTATAATTTGATCAATGATCTGACGCCCTGTACCCTGCAAGCGGCTTTTTACGAGTGAGATTGCTATGTCCGATTGTCGAAATATGTCGACCGTTGTCTTGACAAAGAACGCGTTGTAGAGTATATATAAAAAGGGTATCTATTCAATAGCCCCATCTGTCATTTCGAACGAAGTGAGAAATCCGTTCCAATTTGCGTAGATAATACGGATTTCTCGGCGATGAATCGCCTCGAAATGACAGGATACTGAACAGATACTAAAAAAGTAGATAACGGATCAGATACTGTTCGGCAGCGTCGCGGGGAAACGTCCGAAAATACTTCCTGCTGTCGTTTGTCTGCGGCGGCGCGTTGCTGCCGATCCCGTGTGAAACCGCTGTTTGCGAACAGGGGAGTGCCAATGGAAGAGAATACCGATCATACGCTCGCGCCGCATCCGGAGGACGCCGCCCTGCGCGAGGAGCTGGCGCGTTTACGTGCCTCGCTTACTGCGTTGCTCCTCCAGCGAGACGAGCTTTTGCTCATACAATGCCGTCGCATCGAGGCCGCCTACCTGCGGCGCTTTGGCGCGCTGGAGCTGAAGGTTTATGAGAGCTGGTGCGACTGTCTGCGCGCAAAGCGGAAGGCGAAGCTGATCCGCGCCAGACAAAACAGACGCGAGCAGGCGGATCTCACTCAGATCGAAGCGGAACTTGACGGGGAGCTTGCCGTCTACCGGGAGAAGCTGGAGGAACGTGTCCAAAAGATTGCTGGGCTTGGTCAAAAGCAGGGCGGCCCAGGGCTGTCAGTCGGCGGCACCAGGGAACTCAGAGAGCTCTACCGTCAGGCTGTGAAGGCTCTGCACCCGGATCTGCACCCGGGTGAGAAGGAGTGTCGCGTCAGGACCCTCGAGCAGGCTATGCGGGCTTATCGCGCCGGGGATCTGGACACGCTACGTGCCATCTGTGACGCCGTTGAGCCCGCGAAGGAACGGGCACAGACCGGGCTTGCCGCCCTTCGCACCGAGGTTCAGCGTCTGCGTGCGAGCCTGCGGGAGCTGAACAATTCCATCGAGAAAATCAAGCAGGAATATCCCTACAACGCCCGCGTCTATCTTGAGGACGAGGCCAGCGCACTGGCGCGGCGACAGGAGCTGAACAACCAGCTCCGTGATCTGAAGATGCGGACGGCCCGTTATGAAACCGCTATCGCGCGGATGCTTGATGATGAAGAGGAGAATGGAGAGCGCATATGAAGGATCTGATCCCCTCCGGTGCAGGAGGTCTGCTTCGGAGCCTGCATTCCGAGGTCCAGCTTCCGGCACCCTATGTGGAAGATGTGTTTCTGCTGGCGACAGTTGTGGCGGGGACCACGCACACAGTTGGAATCGAGGAACTGGAGCCGTTTTTGCGTCTCGGAGATCGGCTGGAACTGGTCCGTGTGCCGGACAATCCCTCCGACCCAAACGCCATTAAGCTCTATACCCGCGACCGGGTCAAAGTCGGCTATGTGCCGCGCCGGGAGAATCTGATTCTTGCCCGTCTGATGGACGCCGGGAAGCTGCTCTACGCGACGATCCGCGAAAAACAGTGGCAGGATCACTGGCTCTGCATCGGGATCGACATCTATATGACCGACTGAGCAGAAGGAGGGAGCCGCTTTTGTACGAAACCTATGTCGCGTTCGATGTCGAAACGCCGAACGCACGCAATGACCGCATGAGCGCCATCGGCGTCGTGGTCGTGCAGGACGGCGTGCAGACCACGAGTTTTTATACGCTTGTCAATCCCGAGACGGAGTTTGACGCTTTCAATATCCGTCTGACTGGCATCACGCCCCGGATGATTATGTCCAAACCGACCTTCCCCGTCCTCTGGGAGCTTTTGCGTCCGCTTCTGGAAAAGGGAATCCTCTGCGCGCATAACGCGCCCTTCGACCTTGGCGTTCTGGGCCACTGCCTGCGCAGCTACGGAATCGACTGGATGCCGTACCGGGACTATGTTTGCACCTGTCAGATCGGCCGCCGCCTCCTGCCGGACGCACCGAACCATCGGCTTGACACCCTGGCGCAGCGGCTCGACCTCCCCCTGCAGCATCATAACGCCCTGAGCGATACGCGGGCATGCGCCGGGCTTTTGCAGCATTATCTCGCCCTTTCGGACCTGGGCGCCTTCCTGAGGACCTATGATTTCCGCGCCCTGCGAACGGTCCCATCGGCTGTGAAAATAGAAGAAATATAGAATATTGAACAGGAATAATGAATATTTACGGATTATTTATATTATACATCATTTATATAAAGGAGACATCCTATGATTACTGTATCTGATCTCGGCATGCAGTTCGCCGGTTCTGTCCTGTTTCAGCATGCGGATCTGCAATTCTCAGCCGGAAACTGCTATGGTGTGATCGGCGCCAACGGTGCGGGCAAGTCAACACTCGTGCGAATTCTCTCCGGCGAGCTTGAGCCGACAAAGGGCTGCGTTTCCATCAAGCCCGGCGTGCGGATGTCGGTTTTAAAGCAGGACCAGTTCCAATATGACGCATATTCCGTCATGGATACAGTAATTATGGGCAATCCGCACCTGTATGAGATCATGAAGCAGAAAGACGCGATCTATGAGAAGCCCGATTTCTCTGACGAAGACGGTATCCGCGCAGCCGAGCTGGAGGCGGAGTTTGCCGAGCTCAACGGCTGGGAGGCGGAATCCGACGCCAGCCGCATTCTCCAGGGCCTCGGCATCGACGTCAGCAAGCACGGTGACCGGATGGGCGACACGGACCCCCGGGAGAAGGTCAAGGTTCTGCTGGCACAGGCGTTGTTCGGAAACCCGGACATTATCCTCCTGGACGAGCCCACGAACAATCTGGACATCGAATCTATCAACTGGCTGGAGGACTTCCTGCTGGAATATCCCGGCACGGTGATCGTGGTTTCTCATGACCGCCATTTTCTCAACACCGTCTGCACGAATATCGTCGATATTGACTACGGCAAGATTAAAATGTATGTCGGCAATTACGATTTCTGGTATGAGTCCTCGCAGCTGGTTCAGGCCCTTCTGCGCAACAAGAACAAGCGTAATGAGGAAAAGATCGCTGAGCTGCAGGCATTCATCTCACGCTTCTCGGCCAACAAGTCCAAGAGCAAGCAGGCAACCGCCCGCCGCAAACTGCTGGAGAAGATCTCTCTCGAGGAGATCCCATGCTCCGCCCGGCGTTATCCCTTCGTGGGCTTTACACGGGAGCGTGAGGTGGGCAAGGACGTGCTCTTTGTCACTGAGGTCAGCAAGACCGTGGACGGGGTCAAGCTGCTTGACCGGGTCAGTTTCATTGCAAACCGAAATGAAAAGATCGCCTTCGTGGGAGAAAACGAGCTGGCGCAGACGGTGATGTTTCAGCTCCTGATGGGGGAGCTGGAGCCTGATGAGGGAACAATTAAATGGGGCGTTTCCACATCTCGCAGCTATTTCCCCAAGGATAACACTGCCTATTTTGAGAATCACAGGGAATCATTGGTGGATTGGATGCGTCCCTTCTCGGAGAAGAAGGACGATGTTTATCTGCGCGGATTCCTCGGCCGGATGTTGTTTTCCGGTGAGGAAGTGTTTAAACCTGTCTCCGTTCTCTCCGGCGGCGAGAAGGTCCGTATGATGCTCGCGCGGATGATGCTCTCCGGAGCCAACTGCATTTTGCTCGATCAGCCCACAAATCACCTTGATATGGAATCCATCCAGGCCGTCAATAAGGGCGTCACGGCCTTTCCCGGCAACGTCTTTCTGGCCTCCCACGATCATGAGCTTCTTTCCACGACGGCTGACAGAATTATTGAATTTTTGCCCAACGGCAAGATCGTGGACCGGCTTTGCGGCTATGACGAGTATCTGGGCTGGAAGCACGGAGAAACGAACGCCTGAGCAAACTACAAAGCTCCCGCATCCCGATAGACCGCTGTGCGTATTCATCCTCTTGGGTGAATACGCACTAAGTATATTCGCATATTTTGAATTACTGACCGCAAGGATATGTTGTATATGCGAATATAGTCCAATAAATGTAAGGTTTCTACAAAAATGAGGCGCAAAGATTCACATCCAAAAAAATAAATATCGAAAAAATGTACTGGACAACGCTGAAAAATGTGGTAAAATGTAAAAAGATTAGGAGTCGGGATGGCGTTTGGCCGCCCGGATCGGGAAGCCGCGGCTTACACTTTGCAGAAACGAACCCGATTTTGACTGCGATTGCAGTCGGCTTGGGTCGAAACGGATACAGCCGCGCAGCGAACCAATCCAGAAAACAACCCGGATTGTATCTATTCAGTAGCCCCATCTGTCATTTCGAACGAAGTGAGAAATCCGTTCCAATTTGCGTAGATAATACGGATTTCTCGGCGATGAATCGCCTCGAAATGACAGGATACTGAACAGATACCCCGGATTTAGAATTTTTGTATGTTATGCAGTCCGCGCAGGGGCGAACTGTATAAGATAGTTAGGTAGGAAGCCAAAAGAATTAACCGCAAGGAGTACCGCATGTGACACGGCCGCCTCCCCAACGCTTTTGACGCTTTTCACCGACAGCGACATGGTCCTTGGCTTGCAGCCGTCACTCGCTATCACTGGAACAGGGGAAAGGTGCCCGGCCGTCCATCACCCGGGCAAACAGTCTTTTTCCTGCAATGTCCCATGGCAGCGGAGCCCAGACGAGCCCTTGTCTGCGCGCGGTTTTATATCAAGCAAAGCCTCCGCGCGTGCAGCAGCCGCTCCGCCGGAAACCGCACTGTCATCCGGAACCAGTACTCCTTCGGCGCTTGCAGACCTCGGTCCATGACTTTGCTGACGCCCGCTCGTCCGGGCAAGGAAACCGGCATTTTTCCATCCCCAGCAAATCTCCATCCCCAGCAAATCCAAAACCCCAGCATCGTTCCCCATCCCCCGCAACTGTGCTGAACAAGCACACAGTCCGGTGCCGGAATCGGCACAAACAATCTATTTATGAGGAGAAACAGTATGAAACACTTGAAAAAGCTCGTAGCGCTTCTTCTGACTGCGGTCATGGTGTTGGCAATGTTCCCGGCGACTGCGCTCGCCGCGGAGGACAGCCAGGACCTGCCCAAGGATCAGAACTATGGTCTCATTAACAAGTACCACGTGGGTACGACTGCAGTGACCGACGCCTATCTACGCGGTGAATCTCTCACGGTAAACGGCGTGAACCTCAGCCAGCCGGTTCGCGACCTTCCCAGCAAATATGACAGCCGTACCTACAACTACGTCACGTCTGTCAAGGACCAGAATCCCTACGGCTCCTGCTGGGCCCATGCAGCACTGGCCAGCATCGAGAGCTACATGATCAAGCACGGCGTCAAGGTCGGCACCGGCTCCGCTGCCACAACCAGCCTGAACCTTTCCGAGACGCAGCACTGCTACTTCAACTACACCAGCGCCTATGACGCGGAGGGCATGCTGAACGGCGATAAGTCCGCTGCGAGCAAAGGCTGCCTCGATCAGGGCGGCAACGGCGAAATGTCCGCTTACACCCTGCAGCGTTGGTGCGGCGCGGCTTCCGAATCTGACTCCGCGCTGGCCTACAGCAATGCGAGAACGGTTGCCTACTCCGGTCTGAACAGCCAGTATGCCTACGGCTCCAACATCTGCCACGTCCAGAACTCCGAATGGATTCCCGCGTCGAACATTGACGCCGTCAAGCAGGCCATCATGGATTACGGCGCGGGCAATATCTCCTACTACGAGTCCGGCAACTCCTATACCTACACCTGCACCATCGACACCTCCAGCCAGAACAGCCAGAATCACAAGTGGGCGAACCACGCCATCACTGTGGTCGGCTGGGATGACAGCATTTCTTCCTCCAGGTTCTCTCCGAACAAGCCCTCCAGAAACGGCGCTTGGATCTGCAAGAACAGCTGGGGCACCGGCTCGTACGACAACGGCTATACCTACATCTCCTATGAGGATACCTCTGTGACTGAGGGCAGCATCTTCTTCTACGACGCAGAGCCCATCGACAACTACGACCACAACTACCAGTACGACGGAACCTGCAACGTCGTCACCGCCGGCAAGGGCTGGAACAACAGCATCAGCGCCTGCACCGGCTTTGCCAACGACACCAAGGTCGCCAACGTCTTCACCGCGAAGGGATCCGAGACCCTCAAGGCCATCGCCTTCTGCAACTGGGACGAGGCAATGAGCTACACCGTGGAGATCTACAAGAACCCCACCACCGGCAATCCCTCCTCCGGCAGCCTGGTGTCCACCGTGTCCGGCACCCTGACCTTCCCCGGCTACTACACCATCCCCCTGAGCACGACCGTTCCTCTGTCCGCCAACGAGACCTTCTCCGTGGTCATCACCCAGAACGTCCCGAAGGCCGACGATCACGGCTACTACGTCCATACCCCCTATGACGCCACCTTCAATAACTCGAACGTCATTTCCTGGGCCACCTTTACCCATGCCAACCACGGCGATACCTCCTACTACAAAGAGCCCAACGGCAACTGGACCGACTGCCCCGACAACGGCGACTACCGCATCAAGGCTTACACCGTTGACGGCGCTTCCGATCCCGAGCCCAATCCTCCCACGCCGACGGAATACACCGTCACCGCTGTTTCCAACAACAACGCCTGGGGTACTGTCTCTGTGAGCGGCAACATCATCACAGCGACTCCTGCAGCCGGCTATTATGTCGCCGATGCGCAGGTTACTTCCGGTACTGCCACCTTCTCCATCAACGGCAATACGATCACCGTGAACCCCACCTCCGACTGCACTGTGAAGGTCATCTTCGCAGAAAAGTCCAGCGGCACGGATGAAGGCGATAAAGGCATTGTCATCGACGACGACGCCTCCGGCGGCTACGAGGGCGACTACGTTGTGATCTACAACCCCGCCACCTCCGCCAACACCTCCTACTCCACCGGCACGATGACCGGCCTGATCGAGACCGATGTCAACCCCGTTGTCATCGAAAAGCAGAAGCTGGACGTCGACGCAATGCCCTACAAGATCGACATCGACCCGATGCTCGCCAAGATGGCGCAGACCGCGAAGCTTGGACCCGAGCCTGAGCCTGTCACCGCTTCCTTCAACGTCGGCTCCACCAGAAACTTCAGCATTCTTTCCCAGTATTCTCCCACCGGCAGCAGCAGCGTACAGTTCAAGTGCCTCTACGTCGGTCAGCACTGCTACATCTGGACCCCGACCTCCACGGCCAGCAACGTCTATCCCCTGGATCAGATTGACTCCTCCTTCGCTAAGCAGGCAGCCGATGAGTTCGACTCCAAGTTTGACCTCATGCAGTCCTCCTTCGGCACTCATACCAACGGTTCTCAGGGCGATGGCAAGCTGTCCATTCTGTACTACAACATCGAAGATGGCTTTGACGGCACCGGCGGCTATATTGCCGGCTTCTTCTACAGCCCTGACATTTCCAATAACGGCCTTCCCATCCTGAACATCGACACTTACCCCGGCGTCTACTACAAGGTCAACGACAAAGAGCGGAAGACCATGGACTACACCTACAACACCATGGTCCACGAGTATCAGCACCTGATCAACTATTCTCACACCTCCGGCATGTCCTCCTGGCTCAACGAGTGCTTCTCCGCCGCGGCGGAAGAAATCTGCTACCCCGGCAGCTCCGTTGTCAGCCGCATCCAGTCCTGGGAGGATTACAACTACTCTGAGAACAACGACTGGCTGAATCCCCCCGCTGAGTTCAAGTACAATTCCTCCTTCAACCTGCACAAGGGCTACTCCATGTACGCTTGGGACAACAACCTCGACGACATCCTGGCCCTCTACTCTCAGGTTTCTTTCTTCGCCCAGTACCTCTACACCAGATTCGGCAATTCCATCTATCAGCAGATCTCCAACCGGTTCTCCTCCGGTGAGGTTGCTGCCATTACGTCCGCTACCGGCGTGAACTGCGCCGATCTGGTTCGCGACTTCCGCGTTGCGGTTACGGCAAACGCCTCTCAGGATCAGTACGACGGCAAATATGGCTTCAAGGTCCAGCCCGGCTACGATCCCGCCAAGTACAACAATGTGCAGAATCCTTGGGATCTACTGAAGCCCGTTGTCTTCACCGGTTCCAGCTGCTCCATCCAGGGCGGCGGCGCCATCACCGTCAAGCCCAAGAACGGCGTCTACAATCCTCCCTCCGGCGCCAGCTCCAGCCTGAAGTACATTGGCATCAAGATCAACAAGACCAATCCCAGCACTCAGTATACTGTCTCCGCTGTTTCCAACAACACCGCTTGGGGCACTGTTTCCGTGAACGGCAATGTGATCACCGCGACACCCGCCAACGGCTACTATGTTGCCGGTGCGCAGGTCCTCTCCGGTACTGCCACCTTTGCCATCAACGGCAACACCATCACCGTGACGCCCAGCTCCGATTGCACCATTCAGGTCAACTTTGAAGCGAAGACCTCTGTGACTGTCACCTACGTGTCCTCCGGCACGGTTGTCGGTTCCAAGACCGTCTACGTCCAGGAGAGTGTCACGCTGCCCAGCTCTGTGAACAACACGCCTTCCGGCTGGACCTTCATCGGCTGGACTGAGAACCAGGTCGAGCAGACCCAGAACAAGCCCACCTACTACGCGCCCGGCGCAAGCTACACCGTCCCCCGCAACATCACCCTGTACGCACTGTACAAGAAGGGGCAGACTACCGGCGGCGGCAAGGCTTACGAGCTGGTTACCTCCACGCCTTCCGACTGGACCGGCAACTACGTGATCACCTCCGGCACCGACTCCAACATGCTGATCCTGAAGGGTCTGTCCGGCACCACGCCTCATACGACTGCTGACGGCGCCAGCTCCCTGTCCGCCTCCGGCGCGACGCTGAACGGCTCCAAGCTGCAGAACGTCAATGACATCTATGTGTTCCAGGTTGCGGCATCCAGCAGTGGGGGGTTCAGCACCGGTTATTCCCTGCAGAACAAGTCCACCGGCACCTACCTGTATGCAGACAGCACCAACGGCTTCTACAGCGTGGAAAGACAGTACAGCTCCGGCATGACCTGGGGTCTGAAATACGCCGGTGGCTGCACCGTGATCAGCAATTCCGCTGTCTACTCTCATCCGTACCTGGCCAGAATCTACGACTATGATTACTTTGACATGACCAACCGTTATGACACCGACTACCCGACCCAGCTGTGGAAGGAAACCGAAGGCACCACGGAAGTCGAGATTTACTGGACCAACCCCAACGCGCATACCCACTCCCTGCAGTACGTTGCCGCTGTGGCTGCCACCTGCACCAATGCCGGCCACTCTGCTTACTACTACTGCTCCGGCTGCAACAAGTACTTCTCCGACTCCAACGCGCAGAATGAGATCACCCTCGCCAGCACGAATATCCCCGCTCTGGGCCACAACTTCGGCGCCTGGACCGTGACCACTGCTGCCACCTGCACCAAGGCTGGCGTGGAGACTCGTTACTGCTCTCGCTGCAACGCCACCGAGACCCGTAATGTTGCGGCCCTTGGCCACAATGCCGGCACCCCCGTGATTGAGAATCGCGTGGAGCCCACTTCCACCAAGGACGGCGGCTATGATACGGTTGTCTACTGCACGCGCTGCAACGCGGAGCTGAGCCGTGAGCACACCGTGCTTCCCGCCACCGGCACCGATGATGCCGAGCTCGACGAGAGCCTGATCCTCTACTCCTCCATCTCTGTTGGCGTCGAGATTCAGACCACCTTCGGCGTCCGCCGGACCCAGGTCCAGAACTACGCCAGCTGGTACATCGAGGTCACGAAGATTGCTTCCGGCTCCGGCCTGAACGAGACCAAGCGCTTCGGCCCCGGCCAGGAAGGCGCTGTTGAAGACGGCTACATCATGAATGCTGTCTACACCGACATCACCGCTAAGGAAATGGGTGTCACCTACACGGCCACCCTGCACTGCTTCACTGAAGACGGCCATGAGGTCTACAGCCAGACCACGACCAACACCGTTCGTGATTACTTGATCGACGAGCTCACCAATTCGGACAACTCCGATGCGATGCGTACCCTCTGCGCCGATATGCTGAACTACGGTGCTGCTGCTCAGGTTTACTTCCATTGCGATGTGGACGCCCTGGTCAACGAGAACCTGCCCGCTGACGCTGCTGCTGCCAAGGCGCAGTTCGAGACGAAGGGTGAGGCTCCCGCCAACCTGGTGAACAGCGACAACGGTCCTACCCTGTACGGCTCTGTTTCCATCATGAACCGTGTTGTTCTGGGTCTGACTGCCCGTAACCTCAGCACCACCGGTACTGTGCAGATCCGCGTTAAGGATCACAACACCGGTGCGGTGAAGGCAACTCTGGATACCACCAAGCGCGGCAGCGTCTACACGGCTGACTTCGACAAGATCGAAGCCAATGAGATGCGCACTCCGTTCGATTTCGTGACCGTTGTGGACGGCACTGAGACCGGCAACACCCTGACCTGGTCTGTGGAAGGCTACGTCCGTGCCAGCCGTCAGAATTCCGAGACCTCCGCTGAGGAGCTCGCTCTTCTGAATGCTATGCTGAAATACGTTGACGCTGCTTCCAATGTTTCGTTCAACTGATTATCAAACGAACGCTAAGCTGCAATTCAACGCATGAACCCCGGCCCGTGGAGCTTTGGCTCCACGGGCCTTTTAATTCTCTTCGCGCATCTGTTCAGTATCCTGTCATTTCGAGGCGATTCATCGCCGAGAAATCCGTATT
>CALYTU010000031.1 GCA_945487445.1 uncultured Clostridia bacterium
TATGCCAAAACCATCAGTTTTTACTCAGGTCCTCACTTTGCGACTAACACTTTTTGATATTACGGGTCGAAACCCTTTGTTCACTCAGTATAACAGTCGCTCCACCAGACCCGTGGTCAGGGGAACATACCAGGCAGCCACCTGAATGACGATGTACCAGCAGATCCCCGCCAGCATCAGCAATATGACCGGGACACGTTTCTTCGCAATATCCGCGTCTCGCAGGATACAGGCGGCAGTCAGCACCAGGCCAAGCGTCAGGTTGTAGCGACCGGTGATGAGCCAGATCACAAGCAGGACAGCCAGCACAGCAAGAACAAACACGCCCCTGCTGTCCCGGCGCTTTTTCGCCAGCGTCCAGGCAGACCAGCAGCCCCAGAAGCCGAAACCGAAGAGGGGCGCGTCCAGCATCAGATCGACGGTCATGCCCAGGATCGGCACGGCAAAGATCCCGCTGCATCCGTTGCCCATCAATTCGCGGAAAACGGCGAGCACCTGCTCCGGTTTGAGCAGGGTGAGCAGCTCTCTGGTCCGGAACCCGGACATCAGATAGCGGTACAGGTTCGCCGTCAGCACAAGGGTCAGCACCCAGACTGCCAGCGCAGCCAGCAGGGAGAAGAAAAGCTGCCAGCCTGAAAGCCGCTGGGCGCGGCGCTGGGAGATCAACTTGTACCAATGGACCGCCACGAAGCAGGGCGCCAGCCAAATCAGGGCAAAGCGCAGCGCGAACATCGGAGCAAAGGTCATAATCGCGGCGAGGTACAGGAGCTCCGCCGGAAAAGCAGGCTTCTCCGCCCGCAGATAGAGGAACAAAAGCAGCAGGCTCACCGCCAGAATGCAGGTCTCTCCGTGGCCGCGCACCGCCGACGCGGCAAAGAGCGCAGCTCCGGGGAGGGCAACCCACCGGCTGTCAAAGAGGATGTTCAAAAGGCAGAAGACCGCCCCCGCGCCGACAGCGTAGAGTCCTAGCTGTAAGATCCCATATCGGGAATTGAAAAACAGCTCCGCCCGGCCCAGATAGATCATCGCGTCATTCGCGTACCGCCCGGCCGAAACCGCCGCGGCAAACAAAAGAACCAGCAGAAGGGGCGGCCAATGGAGCTTCGGACTGCCGAGGAGCTCCCGCCGAAAGGGAAAGCCCCCAGCGCGGTAACGCTTGACCCAGCCGATCGGCTTCGGGGTCAACTCCATCGCCCGTGCTGCAGCAAGCCGCCACCAGAAGCCGAACGCGATAAACAGCGCGGACGCCGCGATAATGGGCCAATAGGGTGCAAAGCTTTCGAGAAGCTGCATCAAAACCACCTCCGCTTTTCAGTATAACAAAAAAATCTTTCTTTGGCAACGGCCTTTTTCGATTTCAGAGGAACATTTCTGAAAAAAAAACGTCTTAAATGAAAAGGTGTGATCTCACGAAGTATCACACCGTATTCAGAAGGAGGAAACGATCATGAAACGAATGCAACTGAATTGCCTGTGCATGGTTCTTCTGCTCACGGTTACGCTGCTGGCGGGCTGCGAAACGACGCCCCAGGCCTCCGAAGCCCTCGCCGATTCCCCCGCATCCACACAGATCGAATCGACCGCCCAGGCTCAGACCGAGGCCACCACCCAGGGCCAGACGGACACGACCGCCGAGACTGCGCAGCCCGGGACTGACTTCCGCTTCACCCGCGAGAATTTCCCCCGTCTCGACGGCTCCACAGCCTGCCTGCCCATGGCCGAGGCGATCTGCTCCGTCCTGCTTGGAGAAAGCCGCGAGGACGTCCAGGATTTAATCCACTTCAACCGCACCACGCAGTCCTTCCGCAATCTGAAGGACGGGGCCTGCGACCTGCTCCTGGCCGGTCAGCCCAATCCAGGGGTCTTCGAAGAGATGGAGCAAGCGGGCTTTGCCTACGATATGGAGCAGTTGGGCACAGACGCCCTGATTTTCCTGGTAAACGAGGCGAATCCCGTGGACAATATCACCACCGAACAGCTTCGCGCCATCTACACCGGTCAGATTACCAACTGGAAGGAGCTGGGCGGCAATGACGCACCCATCATCCCCCTGCAGCGAAACGAAGGTGCCGGTTCTCAGGCGCTGATGAAAAAGCTGGTCATGGGCGACACGCCGCTGATGGAGGCGCCGGCCGAATACATTCCAACCTCCATGGGCGATCTGATGACCGCAGTCAAGAGCTATGACGCCTCCGCTAATGCGATTGGCTATTCCGTTTATTACTACGCCCACGACATGGAAATGGCCAAGGGCCTGAAGCTTTTGAAAGTGGACGGCGTGGAGCCGAGCAAGGACAGCATCCGCAGCGGGGAATATCCCCATCTGAACGCCTACTACTGCGTCATCGCCGCCTCTGCGCCTGCAGACAGCCCTACGCGCATCCTTTATGACTGGCTCGTAACCCCCGACGGCCAGCGCCTTCTGGACGCAGAGGGATATGTCACGAACCAATGATTCTTCGTTCACTTGAAAATTGAGAACATCAGGATTTCAGCTTGCTCTATGATTCTTAGGAGAGGAGACGTTTGCATGCGAAAACCCTTGTTTCTTTTTCTGGCTTTTGTCCTGCTGCTGACGGCCTGCACGCAGCTGCCCCCGGCGGAAACGACGCAGCCGTCTTCCATCGTGCCTCTGACCACGTCTGCCACCCAGACGCCCACCGCACCGCCCACCGAGACGCCCACCGCACCGCCCACCGAGACGCCCACGGAGCCCGCTCTCTTTGTTGGGGACGTGACGGCCGGCGGTTATCGGGTGCATACGGACACCTCCGCTTATCAGCCCTACGTCCCGCCCAAAGCGGTGTATACCCGGCTGGCGGACGGACCTTTGGAGTCTTTTATTCCCTCGTCGGACTACGGCGAGGTCTACCCCTACATTGCCGCCCACGTCTTCGGGTCTGAGGGCAACGACGGCTGGCGGGCCGGCTCCTGCTGCGGGATCGTGGACCGCAACGGCCGCATCCTCACCGACGGGATCTACTGCGGCGTCCGCACCCTGTCGGATTGGGACTATGAGCACAACTCCGTCCGCTATCTGCCGTTCTGGGTGGTGCAGAAGGTACTCAGCGTGACGCGGCACGAGGAAGCCGACGCCGACCTGTCCTGGCTGGAGGACGATACCCGGATGGGTGTGATCTCTTTGGACGGGAGCTTCGCCCTGCCCTGTGAATACAAAAGCATTCAGGCTGCGGGAGACGGCTTTGTGGCCTACCGAAGCTGGGATAAGCCTGACTTCGAGGTCCATGACGGCAGCGGAACCCTGCTCTTCACTGGCGCGGATATCTTCGACGGATCGAAGGCGGAAGGCTGGAGCATCCGCTGGGGCGATAGCCTCTATCTCGCAGGCTATTACCCCAACGAGGACGAGTCGGTCTACTGGTACCTCCGCCCGGACGGAACCAGGACGCTCGGCCCCTATTCCTCCGCTGAGCCCTTCCAGGAAGGCCTCGCCTGCGTCAGCGCGGACGGAGAGAGCTATGGCTACATCGACAAGGAAGGAAATTGGGTCATTGAACCTGTCTACGAAACTGCTGCATCCTTCTGCAACGGACGGGTCATCCAGAAAACCAAAGAATCGCAGGCAGTTGTGCTGGACAAGTCCGGAAACCGGCTGCTGACCTGCGAGGACGACTACTGGCTCTATGACGCCCCCTGCGGCTTCCGGTCCCAGAGGAATTGGGACGACACCGTTACCTATTACGATCGTGACGGCTCTGTCCTTTGCAGCGGCGGCTACAACCTCTGCTGTCTGGACGCCGAAACCTTCTATGAGGAGCTGGACGACTGCACCCGCGTCTTCCGCTTGGACGGGCGCGAGCTGCGCATGCCGCTTGTGGACTACATGAGCACCGGGATTTTCCTGGTGGATGAACAGCCGATCCCCGGCTATGTGGGCCGAAGCTATCAGGATGAGGTGGAATACTTCCTGCCCCAGGATCTCTCTGCGGCGGCGAAGCAGATTTCCTTCGATACCGAAAGCCCGAACTCCTACTTCACCTGCTTCGATACCCAGGATGAGATCACGAACCAGACCTGGCACCTCTGCTGGAACGGCAGAGCATGGCTGGGCTGTACCGACGAAGGCGACACACTGACCGTTCCCCTGCGGGTCCCCAGTCCCCGCGTTTTTGGAGACCGGATCAATGCGGAGCTGGATCATGCCAGCGTCTATCTGGATCTGGATGGCAATATCGTCTTCTACTACCCGCTCAACGCCGAGGACTGATTCGGTCCTGTGATTCGGCCTTCCTTCGGGGCTTCGCAGGCGGACTGGCAATGTCCTGATTTGGTGATCGGTTTTCGTCAGCTTTTCATTTGAGGGAGGCAACAGCCCGGGAAAAAAGTGTTTCCCGTTTCCCACAGGGGCCTCAGGGGAGCGCCCGATCCGCTGCAGCGGACAATTTGCGGCAGGCAAATCCTGCGCGGTCACGATTTGAAACGCGGTGAAATTCTTTGCAGACGCAAATGATGCATGCTGCGCATCCACGGGCGCTCCCTGTAAGCGCGTGAAACGCCGGCAGCCCGTTGGGATACATAAGGGACAATGCATTGCCACATGGACTGTACGGAAAGATACGATCTACATCAAACCGTTTCAGGCTGACAACAAAGCCGCCTGTGAACGGGCGGAGAAACAGATTCGGAACCTCACGCAGTGCAGTGAGTGCAGATATGAGTAACATGGTAGATTATGAAAAACACTTTCGCGTGTACTGCGAAGAAAACAGTTTAACGATCAACCTTTCCTTCGACATGCCGGAGGGATATGAAACGGCCAACGGTACGTTTGATCCAACTGTCAATACGCTGTTCATCAACAAAGAGATGCTCCAATCTCAACCGGAGTACGAGCAGATGTTCTATCTGTTTCATGAGCTTCTCCATGCTTTGCAGTATTTGCACCCGGAGCGCTTTGACGAGCTGATTTCCAGGAGCCGCCTCTATGTCATCCAATATGACGGCACCTGTTATAAACTCGTTGACGGTGAATGGAAAGAATGCAAGCTCGATGGATCAACAGAGCGTTTCACGGAGCTATATCTTGGACAGCCCTATGAGCGGGACGCAAATGACTTTGCGTATGAGAAGGTGAAAGAGCTTTTGGAAGATTCGCCGGAGCTTCAGGAGCTCCATGCGTTCTGGACGCCGAAAAAGCCGATAGCAGATCAGGCGTATGAGGAACTGTACCGACAGATTGATGAGATCACAGGAGAAACAAATGAATCAGAAGATACGTCTCCAACCGATGGATAGAGTGCTCCTTCACGAATACTATAAGGGCTTCGTGAGGGCTGAAATCTCAATTAAAAAAGCAGATAAAAATGATCTGAAAAAGATCTATGATATGCAACTGACAGCATTTCGACCTTTGTTGGATAAATACTAAAGATTACGAAACCAGTCCTGCTGCGGAGCCATTTGAAAGAACATTACAACGCTTCCGTTTTGATAATGTTTCTTATCATTTGATCACGCTTGGCACAGAGGTGATCGGTGCAGTTCGTGTTCGCTGGAATGATGATATCTATGTTCTTGCGCAGATATTGATTATTCCTGAGTACCAGGGCTTAGGATATGCGCAAGAGGCAATCCGTCTGGTTGAAGCCATGTATCCCAATGCTTCCCTCTGGAGGTTGGACACCATCGCACAAGAAGCAAAGCTGTGTCACCTGTATGAAAAGATGGGATACTGCAGATCATCGTGGAGCGCTGCGCTCGAAACAAAATGCCATGCCTTTCGACGGCATCGCCTCTACAGCGATTTGCTGCGTTCAACCGATAACCAGATTCCCTGATAGTCTGCCGCTCCCCTTCCACAGCATTTCTATCAAAAGACTCGCACAGGCCGGGCAGGTTCCTTTGTCCGGCCTGTGCGAGTCTTTTGTTGTTTCCACGCAGCCTCCTCTGGTCCATCTGAACAAAAAAAGGAATAGATTTCAGCAGAAACAGCAAACTAATAGCGTGATTTAATCATATTGATCCGCCGGATTATACGATTCTGGTTATCGGCTTCACTCAGCCTAACGTCTGAAGGCGGCGGCAAGCTGCGGCGGAAGCGTTTCAAATCTGACGCAGGGGCGCTCAATGAGCGCCCGGTCCGCCACGGCGGACAATTTGCCGGAGGCAAATCCGACACGGGTGCCGTACCGCCTGCGTTCAGATCGTTTGCTCACACAAACCATGCTTGCTCCGCAAGCGCGGGCGCTCAATGTAAGCGCGTGAAGCGCCGGCAGCCCGGTGGGCTGCTGCGGATCATCGTGGAGTGCTGCGCTCGGAGCGATATGCCATGCCTTTTGGCGGCAGCGCCTCTACGGTGTGTTTGCTGCGTGAAACCGATACAGAGAAAACCGTTTCATAGCTTATACTAATATTTGACTAAATTGTTCGATTCATTTCGGCGGGAATCGCGCCATACATCGTTGTCGTCCTTGCCGGGCGTCAAGCCCGCCTGCGTCCTCCGCCTCGTCTGGCACAATTCCCACTCGGAATGCTTTCGAACCCTTTCATCAAATATTAGTATTAGCTGTCAGATAATCGTATAAACTGTCGAGGAGTGTTTCTATGCCAAATCATCTGCAACATGAGACAAGCCCTTATCTTTTGCAGCACGCGAACAACCCTGTTGACTGGTATCCCTGGGGGGAGGCAGCCTTTGCCCACGCGCGGGAGCAGGACAAGCCTGTTTTTCTGAGCATTGGTTATAGTACGTGCCATTGGTGTCACGTTATGGCGCGCGAAAGCTTCGAGGACCCGGGGATTGCAGAGATTCTGAACCGGGATTATATCTCCGTCAAGGTTGATAAAGAAGAACGCCCGGACATTGACAGCGTCTATATGCGCGTTTGTCTGGCCTACACCGGAAGCGGCGGTTGGCCCACCAGCATTTTTATGACACCGGACCAGAAGCCCTTCTTTGCCGGAACCTACTTCCCCAAGGATGGGCGGGGCGGCATGTACGGTCTGTGCGAGCTTTTGACGTTCTTCGCCGCCCAGTGGAAGGAGAACAGGGCCGCCCTGCTCAATCAGGCCGAGAAGCTTCTTGACGTGCTGCGGACCGAACGGACGTCCAGCGACCGGCACGCAGAGGATCTGCCGGAGGCCGCCTTCCGGACCTTTGCCGCCGACTACGATCCGGAATACGGCGGCTTCGGCCATGCGCCGAAATTCCCCGCGGCGCACAACCTGCTGTTCCTGCTGGCCTACAGCCGTCTGCGGAAGCAGCCGCGGGCGGCGCGGATGGCGGAGCAGACTCTCCTGCACATGTACCGTGGCGGGCTGTTCGATCACATCGGCGGAGGCTTCCACCGCTATTCTACCGACCGGAAGTTTTTTGCGCCCCATTTTGAAAAGATGCTGTATGACAACGCCCTGCTGATTGCCGCCCTTTGCGTGGCCGGACAAATCGCCAAGGATGCGAAGCTGGCGAAGCTCTTTCTCCACACAGCAGGCAGATCCGGAGACTATGTGCTGCGGGAATTGCGTGCCGACGAGGGTGGCTTTTACAGCGCACAGGACGCCGACAGCGAGGGCGAGGAGGGCAAGTATTATCTCTTCACGCCCAAGGAACTGACTGCGCTGCTGGGCGAGGAAACCGCACGGGACTTCTGCCGCCGATATGACATCACGGCAGCCGGCAATTACGCCGGAAAGAACATCCCAAATCTGATCCAAGGTGACCCGTTCGACCGCTCCTTCGAGTCCGTTTTCCCTCGACTTCTCGCCTTCCGCCGGGATCGTACTGCCCTGCACACGGATCATAAAATTCTCACGGCCTGGAACGGCCTCATGATCACTGCCCTGTGCGTCTTATACCGCGCGACGCGGGAGGAAGCCTATCTCACCGCCGCTAAGCAGGCGGAAGGTTTTGTCCGCGCCAAGCTCTGGGAAGATCGCGTACTCTACGCGAGCTTCACGGCCGGAAAACGGGGAAGCAAGGGCTTTTTGGACGACTACGCTGCCTTTGCCCTGGCGGAGCTCGCGCTATACGGCGCAACCTTGGAGGACGTCTACGCAGCAAACGCCGAGGCCCTCTGTCAAACGGTACTGGAAGACTTCGCGGACTCTGAAGCGGGCGGTTTTTTCCTGACCGCCTCCGACGCAGAGCCGCTGCTGCTGCGGTCCAAGGAACTCTACGACGGCGCAATGCCCAGCGGCAATTCTCTGATCGCCTGGAATCTGGTTCGACTGCACCAGATCACGCAGAAGGAATCCTATCGCCTTGCCGCCGAAAAGCAGTTGTCGTTTTTGGAGGCCGCCGCGGCTTCCTATCCCGCCGGCTGCGCGATGACCCTGCTTGCAAGGCTCGCCTATGACAATCCCACAACTCTGACCGTAGCCGCCGCCCATGATGCCGATCTGACCGAACTGCCGTTTGTCCTTCCGGTTGCCGCCGCCGTCCGCGTGCTGCGGCAGGAAACGGAAGTATATCCAACCCGAAACGGAAAGACAACCTATTATCTTTGCCGCGGCCATAGCTGCATGCCGCCAACACACCAAATGCAGGATTTAAAAGACTCCCTATGTGAGCCAAACGAATCGTTCTAAAAAGGAGAAAGCCATTGGACTCCATCTGGTCAAAAACCTGTCAGCTCGCGCCGCGCCAGCCCCTTCGCAAGCCACTGCAATGCGAAATTGCCGTCATTGGCGCGGGCATGGCGGGACTCTTGTGCGCCCATGCGCTTCAGCAAGACGGACATCAAGTGGTGGTTCTGGAGGCAAACCGCATGGCAAGCGGTCAGACCCGCAACACCACGGCAAAAATCACCTCTCAGCATGGGCTGATCTACAACAAACTCCACGCCGCGCTCGGTCCTGCGAAGGCCGCAGCTTATGGCGCAGCGAATGAAGCAGCGATCCGCGAATACCGACGGTTGGTGGAGCAAGCGCACATCGACTGCGATTTTGAGGAATGCTCGAACTGGGTCTATGGCAACGACCTTCAGACGCTTCGACAGGAGGCCGAAACAGCGAAACACCTGGGACTGCCCGCGGATTTTGTGGAGCGTCCCAAAACGCCCCTTCCCGCCGCAGGCGCCGTGCGCTTTATCGGTCAGGCGCAGTTCCATCCTTTGAAATTTTTGCAGGCAATTTCAGAGAAATTGACCGTCTTCGAGCAAACGCCGGTCCGGTCCGTGGAGGGGACGGTATTGCGGACAGCCCGCGGGTCGGTGCGAGCCGAGAAGGTCGTGTTTGCCTGTCATTATCCGTTTCCCAGGCTGGCCGGGCTGTATTTCACCCGGCTGCACCAGGAACGGTCTTATGTTCTGGCACTGGAAGGCGCCGCGCCGACCGACGGCATGTGGATCGGCGCGGATGGCGAAAAGCTCTCCCTGCGCAGGTGGGGCAACCTGCTGCTGTTCGGCGGTGGCGGCCACCGCACCGGAGAAAACACAGAGGGCGGTCAGTATGAACTGCTGCGCAAGCGGGCCAGAGAGCTGTTTCCCAATTCCCGGGAGATCGCGCATTGGTCCGCCCAGGACTGCATCACGCCGGACGGCATTCCCTTCATCGGGCGGGTCAGCGCCGGGCATCCGGACTGGTACGTTGCCACCGGCTTTGAAAAATGGGGCATGAGTACCTCCATGCTGTCAGCTCAGCTCCTTCGCTGGCTGATTGCCGAAGCCAGGCCGCCGGAGGCCGATGTCTTTGACCTCGGGCGCGCGCACGGCGGCGTGCTCGCCGGACTTGCCCACGAGGGCGGACATGCCGTAAAGAACCTGAGCAAATCACTTTTTGAAGTGCCAAAATGCACCGTCGAACATCTCCCGCCCGGTCACGGCGGCGTGGTGCGTTTGCATGGGAAGAAGGTCGGCGTATACAAGGATGAGAACGGGACCGTCTATCCCGTGAATATCCGCTGTCCGCATCTTGGCTGCCAGCTTACCTGGAACCCGGATGAACGAAGCTGGGACTGTCCCTGCCACGGCTCCCGGTTTGACTGCCGCGGAAACCTGATTTCCGGCCCCGCACAGACAGGCGTCAACCGCCGACCGGAATCATCCAAACCGTAACCGCCCCCCGCACGGGCAACAGATATGGAAAACATTGGTATCGGCGTGACTCAGCAGAACGCCGTAGTGCCACATACCATCTTTTTTTCGCAGCGGCCGCAGACCATAGCGGCCAAAACAGTGCGGCCTTTTTTCAATCGTGTAGGGACATTGCCTGTCCGCAAGCTTCGATTCGCCAGTGCGTGTCGGCGGACGAGCAATGCGTCCCTACAGTAATAAAAAAACGCCTTTCACACCAGCAGGGGCGCTCAGAGAGCGCCCGCGCATTGTCTTGTGAACCGTTCGTTTTCTCGAGCGATTGCCAGAGGTTTATATCTCTTCTCCTCTTTTGCTACACTGAAACTCTTACATATCCATTCGGTTCTGGGAAACTGTTCAAGCGGGGCATGTTTCTCTGACTGATTGTTGTAAAATCCGATCCCAGTCTTTCCATGACGCGGCCTTGATGCTCAATGCAAAGAGAGGCTGCAGCGTTTTCATTGCGCTGCAGCCCCTTCTTTTCGCATGCTCCGTTAGAGCAGCTTTTTTATTACAGGAACAGGGGCACAAAGACCAGCGCCACAATGCTCATCAGCTTGATGAGGATGTTCAGCGCGGGACCGGAAGTGTCCTTGAAGGGATCGCCCACGGTGTCGCCGGTGACGGCCGCCTTATGGGCTTCGGAGCCCTTACCTCCGTGCTTGCCGGATTCGATATACTTCTTGGCGTTATCCCAGGCGCCGCCGGCGTTGCTCAGCATAATGGCCATGGGAACGCCGACCACCGTGCCGCCCACCAGCAGGCCCGCCAGGGCGTCGGGCCCCACGAACAGGCCGGTCGCCAACGGCGCGGCAATGGCGATGACGCCGGGCAGGATCATCTCGCGCAGGGCAGCACGAGTGGAGATATCCACGCAGCGTTCGTAATCAGGCGTCGATTTTCCGGCCAGGATGCCGGGATCTGCCTTGAACTGGCGGCGCACCTCGGCAATCATCTTCTGGGCCGCGCGGGAGACGGATTCCGTAGTCAGCGCGCAGAAGAGGAAGGTAAGCATGCCGCCCACAAAGATCCCCGCGATGACGTGGGAATCCAGAATGTTGATGGTTTCAAGCTTAATCTTATCGGCGTAGCTGTTGAAGAGGGCCAAAGCCGTCAGCGCAGCCGAGCCGATGGAAAAACCCTTGCCGATGGCGGCAGTCGTGTTGCCCACGCTGTCCAGATTGTCGGTGATCGAGCGGATCTCCTCGGGCATGCCGCTCATCTGGGCGATACCGCCGGCATTGTCGGCCACGGGGCCGTAAGCGTCCACAGAAACGGTGATGCCCACGGTGGAAAGCATGCCAACGGCGGCCAGTGCCACGCCGAAGAGCCCGCCCAGCTTGGCGCTGAGCACCACTGCGGCAGCAATCAGCAGGATGGGCAGCGCAGTGGAGCGCAGGCCCACGGCATAACCGGAGAGGATGTTGGTGGCGGTACCGGTTTCACTTTGATTGGCAATGTGCTTGACGAAATGATAGCGGTCAGAGGTATACATCTCGGTGATGACGCCGATGGCCACACCAACCACCACGCCGGAGAGGATGCAGCCAAACAGATTCATGCCGCCTTCCGCCTGTTTGCAGAGAAACAGCGCGCCGACGATCATCACAATGGCAGAAAGATAGGAGCCGACGGTCAGGATCTTCTGGGGGTCGCGGCCCTTGACGGTCTTTACGATCAGGATGCCCAAAATCGCGGCCGCGATGCCCAGCGCCACCAGAGAAAATGTCAGGCGGATGCGCTCGACGTTACCGGCGGCCAGCAGCAATGCCGAAAGAATGGCGCCCACATAGGATTCAAACAGGTCGGCGCCCATGCCGGCCACATCGCCCACATTGTCGCCCACGTTGTCGCCAATGACGGCAGGGTTGCGGGGGTCGTCTTCGGGAATACCGGCCTCAACCTTGCCCACCAGGTCGGCGCCAACGTCAGCGGCCTTGGTGTAAATGCCGCCGCCCACACGGGCAAACAGCGCGATGGACGAAGCACCCAGCGAAAAGCCGGTGAGGATGTCGTTGTTGCCGTCAAAGATCAAATAGAGAACGGCGAGGCCAAGCGCGCCCAGGCCAACCACGCAGAGCCCCAGAACAGCGCCGCCGGAAAAAGCCACGTTGAGGGCAGCGGGCATGCCTTTTTTAGCGCTTTGCGCGGTCCGGACGTTGGACAGCGTGGCACTCATCATGCCGCAGAAGCCCGCGAGCATGGAGAACATCGCACCCACAAGGAAGCACAGCGCCGTATTCAGCCCCAAAAGCAGCCACAGCGCTGCGAACATCACAACAGCAAAAATGGCCGTCACCAGATATTGACGTCTGAGATAGGCCATGGCGCCATTGTGGATGTAACCGGCAATTTCCTTCATGCGGGCGTCCTCAACCCGGATGGCGGCGTTCTTGCAATAAAGCCCCAGCGCCATCAGCAGGCTCACCACCGCAGCGGCAATCACGAAATAAGTACTACTCATGCGAACCGTATCCTTTCCCCTTTAACAGATGATAAAAATCTGCTTTTGTTATATGCTGCCGAAAGCAGTATTTCTATTGTAACGAAAAATAATCAAAAATCAACCCTGTTTTCATGATTTTTGTAATTTTTTCAAATCAAGAGGACGCTTCACTGATTGACCGTTTTAACGCAGGGAGAGCCGTCCCCCGTATTTATAATCACCTTATAATCAACTCGTCCAATTATTAGTTGAGCAAAGGCATCATGATTTCCCAATATACTTCCATGTCCGACACCTCAAGATTATCGAGGCCATCATTTCCATTCAGGAAAAGCGGAACCTTATAACTCACACACTCATCATGCTTCAAGAAATCGTGGTTGTTGTTCCCAAACAAATAATCATAGTATTTTGATCAGTTTTCCGCCCCGTGTAATGGGTCAAAATGCCGTCACAGCTTCCGTAACGCATCTTGATCCAACTCCTGATAAGCGCCTGCCTCAAAAACAAGCTCCGCGTCACGTAACAGGCAGCACAATCCGCTGGACAGTCCGTCAATGATCATGTCGGCGCTTGCCAACAGCATCAGACACTCCTCAGGGAAGCCGAGCTGCTTCGCCATCACACCGAAAATGACCAAAAAGGAACCGGGAATCGGCGGACACGCATAGGTCAGCAAAGCAGTCAGGATCATGGCAGTCAAGAGCCAACCGGCATTAACCGGCGTTTGATACTTCTCCGCAAAGAAGATCACCATGACCGCCAGGTACAGCACAATGCCGGGTCCGTACAGCTTTGTACTGACCGACAAACCGACGTTTGTAAATCGTTTTGAAACACCGAGACGGTTTTCAAGAATGTCAATATTTGCGCTGTATGCCGCCACAGGGGAACCGGTGGTCAGAGCGATCAGGAACGCCGGAAGCCGCTTTGATCACCTTCAGGCTACCGTGAAGAAAACCGCACAGCAGAGATTTGACGGTGTGCAATGGCATGACACTCTAGGGACGATAATTAGATTCTTCAGCATTGAAAAAATCAAAGCGAAATTTCCGGCGTATAAGCAAGGGGCTCACTTTGATGACTTAATTGAAAAATTAGAAAACCTCTTTTTTGCTGAATATGTTGCTGCGTGTGGGGACTGGAATCTAGCCATTGAGAATTTTTGTGGAGAACATTCAGTACCTATAATGACAATCCACAAAAGCAAGGGGCTGGAATACTCTGCTGTATATTTTGTTGGATTGGAAGACTCTGCTTTCTGGAACTTTAGGAACCAGCCGGATGAAGATCGCTGCACATTCTTTGTGGCATTATCCCGTGCAAAGGAATCGGTTACTTTCACATTCTGTAAACGAAGAACAGGTATGAGATATCCAATGCAGCAGCACAACGCAATTAATGAGTTTTTTGGTATCTGTTCAGTATCCTGTCATTTCGAGGCGATTCATCGCCGAGAAATCCGTATTATCTACGCAAAAAGGAACGGATTTCTCACTTCGTTCGAAATGACAGATGGGGCTACTGAATAGATACGTTTTTTGATTTATTGCAAAAACCGGGGATTGCAGAAGTAAAATGTCGCCGCCGGGTCATGCTGTCGTAAAACAGACGGTCTAATTTGTCATTAGCG
>CALYTU010000032.1 GCA_945487445.1 uncultured Clostridia bacterium
TTTCTCACTTCGTTCGAAATGACAGATGGGGCTACTGAATAGATACGTTTTTTCCACGAAATATGGTTTCTGGTTATCGACTGTGAAAAGCCGATAACCAGAAACAGCGCTTGTCTTAATTCAGAAGATCATTTGCAGCAGGCGTTGCGAATTCAGGAGAAAACCGATCAGGTTCGGCTGTTCAAAAGGCCGCGAAGCACGTTCACGATATCCTTATCGCCCGCGTCGGTCAGTTCGGCCTCTCCGGAAACCTGGGAGAGCTTCTTCATTTCCGCTTCGTCTTCCTCCCACATCTCAAAGCCGATTGTATAAATAGGAATCTTGACCGCCTTCACGATGGGCAGGATCCGGCTCAGATTGACGCCGCCCTCCTGATGACCGTCGGACAGGACAAACATGACCGGAATCGCGTCCGGGATTTCCTTCTGCTTGTCGAGCAGCATTTTCATCGCCGCCATGGTGGCGTCGTAGATCGCGGTGCGGCCGTTTGCGCTGAGCTGCTTGACGGCGCCCGAGAACTTCGCCCGCTGCATCGAGTCGAACTGCCCGATGGGCAGCATCACATGAACGTCGTCAGAATAAGCAATCAGCCCCAGATAGTTTTCGGAATCAACGAACTGTGCCGAACGCAGCAGGGCGTCCTGCAGGCTTGCAATCTTATTGCCGCGCATGGAACCCGATATATCCGTCACAAAGACCGCGATGACGGGTCGGCCGCCGGTCTTGTTCTTCTTCCAAAGCTTCTGCGCAGCCAGATAGCCCAGTCCGTCCAGGCCCGGGTCCTGTCCCTTGTAATCGTCATGCCGGTTAAAGCCCTTCTCATAGCCGAGCTTCTGCGCTTCCTCCGTCAGGCAATAGTCAATAAACAGCCGCGCGGCTTCCTGCTTTTCTTTGCTGACATAGGAGAAGGAGAAAACGGGGTGGTCGTGGCGAATCCCCACGGGGACATAGATGTAATCCGCCAGCTCCTTATTCAGCACATAAGCCTGCTCCTCCATCGCCATTGCGTTAACAATACCCTTTTTGGCGTTATTGCGCATGATCGCAGTGGTATGCGCGGTCGGAGGGGCCGTTTTCTGGTACTCCAGGAGCTTTTCGGAAGCCGTCTCAGAAAGGGGATTTGCGGGATCGAAGGCGGCGAGGATCATAGTCAGCATATTCAGGCCGGTGCTGGAGGCATAGGGATAGGTGTAGGCAAAGGTCAGATCGTGGTTGATCGTCGCGTCCACAACGGTCTTCATGCTGACCTCTTTGTATTTTTCCAGAAAGCTGTCATATACCTTATCCGAGATCAGGATTCCGGCGGTGTTGCCGAGCAGTCTGTCGCAGAGGGTCACGGTTTGAATCCCGGAAGCGTCCAGCATCTTGCCCCAGGCGCCGTGGCTGGGAACATAGAGATCCGGCTGGTAAAGACCCGCCCGCATGTAGGTTACGACCTCACCGCCCGTGATCTGTCGGACCGTGATTGTGACCTTCTTTCCGTTGTATTCGTGGTCCTCGCTGTTGAACCGCTGCGCCAGAATGTTCATCCAGTCGTCCGGTGCCTCAGAGGACAGCTCCGTATCCGCCGCAATTTCAAGGTTGATCTCGCCGTTTCCCCGGACCGTAACGGGGAAGACGGAGATATCCGCCAGCGCGTCGGCTTCGTTGGAATAGTCCACCATGTCCAGGTCGACCGGAGCCTCTTCTTCATAAACACTGACCCGGGAGAGAATCGCGTCCATTTCCGCAATGGCGTCATCCCTGCTGATATCCTTGATGTCTGACGAGGGATCGTCATACACCTGCGAACAGCCCGCAAAGCAGGCGAGGACCAGCACGATCACAAGGGTGAGCGAAATAATTCTTTTCATACCAATTCCTCCTGTAACACTTTGATAAATACTTCCACTGAGCCGATGGAATCCTGCGGCGTACCCTGATGATTGACATATTCCGTTACGGCCGCGTTCAAGCGTCTGGCCTGTTCCAGTGCCTTGTCGTTGTGAGCCAGGGCGTCTTCGAGCGGCGTCGTCAGCTCTGTGATCGGGGCAGCCTCATCGTACATCATCAGAATGTTGTAGACCTGCCGCATCTTTCCAAAGATGTTCTGCTCGACCTTGTCGAGAAAGGCCTCTGCCTCTGACAGCTCTGTGACGTCGTTATCGCGCAAAAGTCGGCTTAGATTTGCCTGATACTCATTCATGCGGTCAAGCTGGGTCTGAAACCTGGCTTGATACACAAGAACCTCATTGGGCGCCCGCTCAAACAGCGTGTTCAGCAGTTCCCGCATTTTCTGCTCGTTGAAGCGGCCGGATTCTGTGGAGAGCGGCGCCTTTGCCTTACGCTCGGCGGCGCGCAGCGTGGCAAGGTTCTGTTCCGTCCTTTTCCGGTCCTTCCTCGCCAGCATTACGATGGCAAGCGCTGCCGCCAAGAGAACGCCCCCGGCCAAAAGCAAGCCTCTTGACACCCAGAGCCACGTCCGGAAGGCTTGCATGCCGCCGGAAACGATGACGTCGTTTTTAGCCGCCGCCAGTCCAATCCGGCCTGCCAGGCCGAGCAGAGCCATCAGGATGCCCGGAATCAGGAATTTTTTGCGTTTCATTCTGCTTCCCCCCTTTCTGTCAGTCTCTTGCGGATCAATTCGGCCGAAAGAGATTCCATTTGGTTTTCTTGCTCCAACAGCAGGGAGACGCTTTGGGACAGCTCCGCGAGCCGTCCTTGCAGCGAGCCCTGTTTTGCGCTTGTCGTCTCCAAAAGCGCAAGGTCGGACCTTGCGTGCGCGATCCGCAGCGGATCTGCGCCGCCTGCCTCGATGTAGTGATCCAGCAGCGTTTCCAGCTTATCTGACAGTTCCGCAACGGTCTTTTGGATCGTAAGCGCCTTGACGTTTAAGAGCCTGACCTGTGCCTGCACCCATGCCGGCGCGGGATCCTTTGCCTCTGTCAGCTTTTTTAACGCGGCCTCATAGTTGACGGTTTCCAATAACTCTGCAAGCTCCGCCTGAATCGAACGGAGGAACCGGTCCAGTTCCCGTTCCGCGCGCGCCTCATACATAGGATTGCCTCTCCAACTCACGATATGATTCTGTTTGCTCCGGCAGAAGGCGAAAGCCTCGGCCCCGCAAACGCCTTGGCTTCGCTCAGACATTATTCAATCAGGGTGAAGGGAATGGCGCCGACGCGCTGGCTGTTGATCAGAACGGCGAAGGTGTATTCGCCGGGTGTCTCGGGGAGCCAGGTGATCTGACCGGCCCAGCGGTTGCCGTCCCACATTTCGTTCCAGGCCAGCTTCTCCTGCCGGACGTTGACGACCTCATCCGTACGTGCGTCGCGCACGACATAGTGGACCGTGACCGCTTCGGCGCTGTCTACCGGCCAGCCGCCGGCAGTAATCAGGAAGGTGATCTTGTCGGAATGCCGATACCGGATCGTGCCGCCGCCCAGATCGGCGTAGGTCCATTCGGCCTTGTCCGGCGTATAATACGTACCAATGGTCGTCTTCTCGGTCAGACCCATCTGTGTGAATCTCCGGGAATCGAAGCTTCGGACACTGACGGAGTCATTTCCCGTCACAGCGGTCCCGTCGGCGGTCTCAATGGTGATCGTGTAGTCTGTATTCGGCAGGACTGCCAGAACGCAACTCTCGCCGTGGACCACGTCCTCCAGACGCAGGCCGCTGCCAAAGGCGGCAATGATCCGCCAGCCCGCGGCGGGCTCCCGGTTGGCCGACCAGCGCAGGGAAATGCCCTCTGCCCCGGCCTCGGCCGTGAAGCCCTCCAGCTTGATCACATCGTCGCACAGCGCAAGCGTGAGGGGCTCGGAAAGCCCGGCCGCGCTGAGCTCGACGCTGTAGTGCACCTCCGGCATCACATCGAGAACGACTGCCGTGCAATACCAGCCGTCCTCAGTCCGGGCAGCCTCCTGGATCGCCACGTTCATTTCCTTTCCGTCGGGATCTGTGCAGCGCAGCGTCCAGGTCTCGGGCAGATCGGTGGCGCAGCGCCAGCTCAGCAGGGCCTCGCCGTTTTGCACAGACTCCAGCTTGAGATCCGCCGCCTCCACCGTCTTGCGGGGCGTGAAGCTGGTCTCAGTCTCACCGGTAAGATAGAGGTTCTCAGACTCCAGGAGGGTGAAGGTGTAAGCCGTGTCATTCTCCAGGCCGGTGATCTGACAGCTGTGACCGGTGAACTGAACAGCGGTCTGCTCCTCCCCGGCCTTGCCGTAGCCCAGGCTCCAGAAGGCGGGCGCAGCGGTTCCTTCGCGAACGGTCAGCTCCAGCACAACGCTGCCCTCCTCGGACCCGGCCGTGGCCGTGAAGGTCAGAATCTCGGTCTGGGCTTTTGTGGAAGCGGAGGCGGTGGTGACGCCGGAGACCTTGTGCAGGCCGGGGAGCTCCACCTTGAGATTGTACTGCGTGTTGGGGTTCAGCCCCTCGAAGACGGCCACGCCGTTCTCAAAGCGCCCGGTCTTGGAATTGCCGTAGGCGTCCTGGCAGTAGGCGGTGAAGCCGTCGGGGTCCGTGTTGGTGGAAAGGCTGAGACGGAGGCTGTCAGCCGTGACATTGCTGACCTCCAGCTTGTCCACCCGGACAAAGAAGTGCCAGAGCCCCTCCCCGAGATCGGTAAACTCATACAAACCGATGGCCGCAACGAGCAGGACCATCACAACCCCGAAAGCGATCCAGGCGCGCTTGCGGCGCTGTCTGGCTTTTTGAAGCTTCTGCGTCAGCCGGCGGCGGTCCGCCGCGAGCTGGGGCGGTTCGTCGGAGACGATGGGCCGCTCGGGGCCGGGCAGCGGCTCGTCGTCTTTTTTGCCTTTTTGCGTCTTTTTCTTGCCGGATCGCTTTTCATCCGGCTTGAACGCCTTTTTGAAGCTGTCGTCCAGCTTCTGGGGGTCGGCAAAGCGAACCGGCTCGGCGGGCTCGGCGGCGGCCTCGGTGCTCAATGGCGCCTCGTCCGTAACCAGCGGGGGAACGATCAGGTGGTCGCTCACCGCATTGCGGCGCATATACTGCTCCAGCTCCACCCGCATCTCCTCCGGCGTCCGGTAACGGTCGGCAGGGTCGGGGGCGCAGGCCTTGCGGATAATCCCCGCCAGCTCATAATCGGCATAGAGGGGCGCGGGCAGCTCCTCGCCGGAAACGCGCCTGGCGTCGGCCGCCTTGGGACCGGTCTTTTCGTCCTCAAACGGTGCGTGGTTTCCGTTGTAGATCCGGTAGAGAATCATGCCCAGAGAATAAATATCCACGGTGGGATTCAGACCGCCCAGATAGCCGCTGAGCTCCGGGGCGGAATAGCTGCTTTTATACTGCTCGGGCAGGACCGCATACTGCATGTCCTCCGTGGAGATCAAGCCGAAATCGCCCAGCAAAAACCGGCCCGTATCGGAAAAAAAGACGTTGCCCGGCTTCAGATTGCCGTGGACATAGCCCTCCTCGCGCAGTGCGCTCAGCGCCACGCAGAGGTCGATCCCCATGTTGATCCCGCGCAGATGCGAGACCGCATTCTGCTCCAGGTATTCTTCCAGAGAATTTCGTTTCGGGAGTACTGCGTAGACGTCGTAGCCCACGCCGCCCTCCTTCTTTTCCATCTGGGCGCCCAGAAACGGCAGAATATAGGGGCAGTCGAGCAGTTTTTTGCGTTCCTCCGCCTCGCGGATCAGCGCCTCCGCTTCCTTTCGGTAGTAGGCGTCTGCCTCTTCCTCGCTGGCATAGGCGCCCGTCAGCAGCAGTGCCTGCACCTGCTCATCGCTGGCAGGAACGGAGATATGCTTGAGTACAAACTCACGGCCGGACTCCGGATGCAGGATCCGATAACAGCTCGCGCCGTCATGCTGCGCGAAGCATTCCTCCACTTCCATGGCGTCCAAAAGCGGCGAGACCTTATGATCAAGCATGGTCGTACTTCTCCTTTTCGACAAATTTTCGACTTTATCTTATACCAAAATCAAAAAAAAAGCAAGAACATATTGTTTTATTTAATAGGAAATGATATGATATAGGGTAGAGAACTCGAAAAAAGCCGATACGGCTTCCATAGAATTATACCCGAACAATGGAGGAACCATAACCATGCTGAATAAAAACGTCTGCCCCAACTGCGGCCAGCTTTATGACACGAACCTGTCCAAATGCCCCCTGTGCGGCACCGCGCCCCAGGTGGTAGATACTGCCGATCCTGTGCAGCGAAAGCGCATCACGGAGGCCGAACGCAAACAGCGTCGGGCCAATCGCAAGGAAGCCGAACAGGAGGCGCGCCGCCGCCGAAGGGACGAACAGTTTATGCAGGACGCTGACGAGGAGCGCCTGCTGGAGGAAGAGGAAGCTCGCCGCAAGGAGGAAAAGCGCCGTCTGAAGGAGGAAAAGAAGGCTGCCCGCCGCGCCGCGCTGGAGCAGGAAGCGCCGGTCGAAGCCCCTACCGCACCCGAAGACCCCGCCTTCACACCCGGCCCCGCCCGCGACGGAAGAAAGCCCATGCCCGCAGAACGGATCGAGTGGGACAGCAAGCGCGTGCCGCGCCTGCTTCTGGGGCTGAGCGCCGCGATTTTAGGCGCCGCCCTGCTGGTGGGCGGCAGCTATCTGCTCTGGAGGCTGGATGTGGTGAAGCTTCCGGTCTTCGACAAGCTCGCAGCCCAAAAGAGCAGTCCGTCTGCTCCCGCTGCAACGGACAACTCCCCGATTGAATCCACCGACAGGACCGAGTCCTCCGTCTCCACCTCTCTCTACCGGGGCGAGGGCGCCATTCCCTGCACCGGCATCACCCTGAGCCAGACGGAAATTGTCTTCTCAGCGGCAGGAGAACAGATTCAGCTGAATGTCGACCGCTCTCCCGCCGACACCACTGACGAACGGAATTACCTCAGCTCTGACCCGGCGATTGTCAAGGTCAGCCCTGTGGGCATCGTCACTGCCATGGGCGAAGGCAACGCGGTCATCACCGTGACTTGCGGCGAGCAGACGGCGCAGTGCACCGTGCGCTGCGACTTCTCGAATGACAGCAACGCCTCCGGCGGCGACGCAGAAGTAAAGGAACTGATCCTGGTGAAGGACGACATGTCCTTCTTCGCCGCGGGCGAAAACTACGTCCTTTCCGTCACCAACATCCCGGCCGGAACGCCTGTGGAATGGAAATCCCTCGATGAGGCCGTCTGCACCGTGGACGGGAGCGGTCTTGTAAAGGCCGTCGGCCCTGGTACGACGCGCGTGATCGCCACGGTGGGCGAGCTCAGTGCCGGATGCTGGGTGCGCTGCAAGTTTGAATAAAACAATTATTCCGGTCGTATACTATTCTGAAACGATTCTTACAGAAAGGTATCTATTCAGTAGCCCCATCTGTCATTTCGAACGAAGTGAGAAATCCGTTCCTTTTTGCGTAGATAATACGGATTTCTCGGCGATGAATCGCCTCGAAATGACAGGATACTGAACAGATACGTTGGGAGATCCTTTCCATGAAAGAGATCATCTGCATTACCTGCCCCAAGGGCTGCCGTCTGAAGGTGGACGAGGAGCGCTTTGCCGTCACCGGCAACGCCTGTCCACGTGGCGCCGTCTACGGGGCCAACGAGCTTCGCAATCCCGTCCGGGTCGTGACCTCCACCGTCGTGGTGGAGGGCCCGGCAAGCCGACCGCCCGAACCCTCACCTGACAAGGGAAGAGGGCCCGGCGAAGCCGGTGGCGGGGTAACGCTCCGTCGACTGCCCGTGAAAACCGACCGCCCCATCCCCAAGGACAAAATGTTCGAGGTCATGGAGGAAATTGCCAGGGTCCGGGCCAAGGCCCCCGTGAAGGCGGGCGACGTTCTGATCCCGCACGTGGCAGGCACAGAGGGCAATGTCGTAGCCACCAGGAGCCTTCCGGAATGACAATTTCGGAAGGCTTCTGACCAAACCCAACAAAACGGAAGGAGGTCATTTGCAATGTCTGGGTATCTTCTCTCCCTGGACCAGGGGACGACCAGCAGCCGCGCGCTCCTGTTCGACAACGAGCAGAACATCGTTGCCATGGCCCAGAAGGAGTTTAACCAATACTACCCCCACTCCGGCTGGGTGGAGCACAACCCCATGGAAATCTACTCCAGCCAGTACGCTGTGATGATGGAGGCGGTGACGGAATCCGGCATCGCCATCGAGGACATCGCCGCCATCGGCATCACCAATCAGCGGGAGACCACTGTGGTCTGGGACAAAAACACCGGGCGGCCCGTCTATAACGCCATCGTCTGGCAGTGCCGCCGTACCGCTGAGATCTGCGACGACCTCGAGCGCCGCGGGCTCAAGGACTACATCAAAAAAACCACCGGCCTTGTTCTGGATGCCTATTTCTCCGCCACCAAGATCAAGTGGATTCTGGACAACGTGGAAGGCGCCCGCGAAAAGGCCGAGCGGGGAGATCTGCTCTTTGGCACCGTGGACACCTGGCTGCTCTGGAAGCTGACCGGCGGCAAGGTCCACGCCACCGACTATACCAACGCCTCGCGCACCATGCTCTTTGACATCCACAAGCTCTGCTGGGACGAGCGGCTTTTGCGGGAGCTGGAGATCCCCCGCTCCATGCTGCCCCAGGTCCGCGACTCCAGCTGCATCTACGGCACCTGCAACATACAGGGCGTGGACATTCCCATCGCCGGCATCGCCGGCGACCAGCAGGCCGCCCTTTTCGGTCAGGGCTGCTTTGAAAAGGGCGACGCAAAAAACACCTACGGCACCGGCTGCTTTTTGCTCATGAACACCGGCGAGGAAGCATTTGAGAGCAAGCACGGTCTGGTCACCACCATTGCCATCGGTCTCGGCGGCAAGGTCCAGTACGCGCTCGAGGGCTCCGTCTTCGTGGGAGGCGCCGTGATCCAATGGCTGCGCGATCAGATGCGCTTCATCCGGGAAGCCCGTGACGCCGAATACTTTGCCCAGAAGGTGGACTCCACCGAGGGCGTCTACTTCGTCCCCGCCTTTACGGGCCTCGGCGCGCCCTACTGGGACATGTACGCCCGCGGCGCCATCGTGGGCATTACCCGCGGCACCCGTCCCGAGCACATCATCCGGGCAGCCCAGGAGTCCATCGCCTTTCAAAGCGCCGACCTGGTTCTGGCCATGGAAATGGACACCGGCGCAAGGCTGACCGAGCTCAAGGTGGACGGCGGCGCGAGCCGGGACAGGTTTTTGATGCAGTTTCAGGCGGATATTTTGAACAAGCAGGTCCGGCGACCCATGATCCGGGAAACCACCGCCCTCGGCGCCGCCTATCTGGCGGGTCTTGCCACCGGCGTCTGGAAGGACCGGGCCGAGATCGTCAAGCTCTGGCACTGTGACGCCACCTTTGCGCCCAGGAAGGATGAGGCCTGGCGGAACGAACAGTTCAAGGGCTGGAACAAGGCCGTGGGGCGCAGCCTTCACTGGGCCGACTGAACAGACGCAGAAAGACGTTTCCCGTTTACATAACTCATTCGACTTTTGCCGACATAATATGATTACAGAACGGTTACTTATTCGTGGCCGGCCCGAAAAAACGCCGTCGCTTCCAGGCAAAAATCAGTGGAAATCCCCGTCTTTTCCGGAAGTTTTTCACACTATCCACACAGTTTTCCACCGCTGTATGATTATTCGTCCAGCTTTCGACACGTTTCCGCTTGTTAACATAATTTAGTTTCCGGGTATCTGTTCAGTATCCTGTCATTTCGAGGCGATTCATCGCCGAGAAATCCGTATTATCTACGCAAAAAGGAACGGATTTCTCACTTCGTTCGAAATGACAGATGGGGCTACTGAATAGATACGTTTCCGGTATCAAATCCACCCGGCTGCCAGCATCTGTTCCCCCAAATCCTGACTCTGCCGAAACCTGCTGCCGCGTCGATGCACAGGACGCACAAGGGCTTGCATAGCGGCTAGAGTCTGGGTGCCCTGCGTGTGATATCGCAGTTTATCCTGCGATCCAGAAACTGACCCTGCATTGCCGAAATATTTTTGTTTTTTTGTAAAAAAACTATTGATTTTATGCTCACGACCATGTATAATACAGTTCTGCATGGGTCTGTCCATGCTCACGATTTCGAATCAAGGAGGTGTAACCGTGCCCAACATCAAGTCCGCTAAGAAGAGAGTCGAGCTTTCCAAGGTCGCCAACGCCAGAAACAAGACTGGCAAGTCCGTCCTCAAGACCAATCTGAAGAAGTTCGACGCCGCTGTCCTTGAAGGTAATCGCGAGGCGGCTGACGCAGCCTACAAGACTGCCGTCAAGTCCGTGGACCAGGCTGTGAACAAGGGTCTTCTTCACAAGAATACCGCTGCCCGGAAGAAGAGCAGCATGACCCTCAAGCTCAACAAGCTGGCGTAAGTCGCGTTCGAAAATATTCCCTTCCGGCTCTGACCGGAAGGGGTTTTTTCGTTTGTTCGGGAATGTTATTCCGGCAAAAAACTCCATTACAATGCCTTCAAACGCATTGTAATGGAGTTTTTTGTAACATGCAACTCGTATTACAACGCTGAATAGCCAAAACTGTTGACCAGGGCGTCGATGCGGCGCCCCGCCTTGCAATAGGGGCAGTCGCGGTAGTCGTAGCTTGCGTAATTCGGCAGGTCATTGAGATCATACACGGAGTGGACGGGGAAGCCAGCGGACTCCCGCACCGCGCTGTAGAGCGCGCAGACGCCGGAAACCATGCCGCCGTAGTAGCCAATGGCCTCGATGGAGCGGTTCGCCGTGAAGCCGGTGGTGACGCTGGCCATCAGCACCAGGACATGCTTTTCCCGGATCAACGGCTGAGCGTTGTCGCGGAAGATGATCTGGCTGTTGGCGTTGTATTCCGGCTCCAGAACGCAGATATCCCGATGGTCGTTTACGCTGCGGACCGCGGTGACCAGCTCCTTGGCCAGGCAGGTACCAATGACAGCAGTGCCGTCCAGGCAAAGAATGGTGTCAACGGGGATGCCGCGGTAGTGGGGAGCGAGCTGCCTGGCTACGTCCTTCGCCTCGCTCAGCCGGGTCTTCTGATAGGAAATATCCACATAGTAGTTGATATGGCTGTGGTTGGTGGCAAAGTGGCCGCGGGCGACGCGGAACGGCACGTTGCCTCTTCTGACGGGCAGTTCGTGAATCTCGATCATATGAAGTGTCCTCCCTTTTGTTTTGCGTGTGCTGCCGGTGCGTCATGCGGGGGAAACAAAAAAACAACTCTGCTCGGCGCCCATTCGGGCCCGAAACATTTCCTGTTTATTTTACCTCTTTGTCATGGGGTTTGTCAAGGGTCGGGACTCCTCCGTTGACAATTTATCAATTTTTCATTATAATGAGAAAAGCAGGAGGTGAGACCATGAAGCTCTTATACGCCGAGGACGAACACAGCCTGTCCGAAGCTGTGGTGGATGTGCTGGAATACCACAAGTACCGGGTAGACGCGGTATATGACGGCCAGGAGGCCCTGGATTTCGCGCAAAACGACCGGTATGACGGGATAATTCTGGATGTGATGATGCCGCAAAAAAGCGGCCTCGAGGTCCTGCAAACGCTCCGCAACAGCGGCGACAAAACCCCGATCCTCCTGCTCACAGCCAAGGCCGAGGTGGAAGACCGCATTCAGGGTTTGGATCTGGGCGCGGACGACTATCTGCCAAAACCGTTTGTCATGGGGGAGCTTCTGGCCCGGATCCGGGCCATGCTGCGCCGACGCGAGGGCTTCACGCCGGACCTGCTCACAATGGGAAACCTATCTCTGGACCGCCGGAGCTATTCCCTCTGCGTAAAAGACAGCTGCCTGCTGCTGCCCAAGCTGAAGTTTCAGATGATGGAGCTCTTTTTGCTCAACCGGGGCATCTACCTTTCCACTGAGGACATATTGGTGAAGGTCTGGGGCTATGACACCGAGGCGGAAATCGGCATTGTCTGGGTCTATATCTCCTACCTTCGAAAGAAGCTTGCCTTGCTGGGCGCCGACGTGGTCATCAAGGCCAAGCGAAATATCGGCTATACATTGGAGCTGACGCCATGATCAGAACGCTGAAACGCAAATTTATTGTCTCGGCTATGATCGCCGTGACGGTTCTGCTGTTGGCGCTGCTGGGCGTGGTCAACGCGGGCAACGCCTGGGTCAACAGCCGGGAAACCGTACGCCTGCTGGAAAATCTGATCCAGATGGAGGGCCTGCGGCCGCCTGCGTTTCCCGACGGGGCAGCGCCCCCCTCCCCGCCCTGGGGGGAGGCGCCCTCAAAGAAGCCTGCCGGAACCTGGGAAAAAGGCCGCGGCTTTATGATGGACACGCCGACGGATAACGACCGTCTCGCCGCCGTCTACTTTACCGCCCGCGTGGTTGACGGCGCTGTCGTGCACACGGATGTGAGCCACATCTCCTCCGTCTCCGACGAGGAGGCAGTTGCATATACCGTCTCCGTTTTGAACGAGGGAAAAACTGCCGGTTTTTGGGGCAGCTTCCGCTACGCTTCGGGGCACACCCCGGCAGGAGAAACGATCTACGTCTTTCTGGAAAACTCTAACCGCCGAAACGCCGTAATCCGGGTGGCGGTGCTATCGGTGCTTGCAGGACTGGGGAGCTGGCTGCTGATGCTGGGTCTCGTGGTCCTGCTGGCCAGGCGAACCATCGCCCCCATCGCCGAGAACATGGCGCGCCAGCGCCAATTCGTGACGGATGCGGGGCATGAGTTCAAGACGCCGCTTGCCATCATCCAGGCCAACACCGAAGCCATGGAGCTGATTGCGGGGGAAAACAAATGGAGCCGGAACATCAAGGCCCAGACCGCCCGACTCACCGAGCTGACCCAGGACCTGCTGACGCTGGCCCGGACCGAGGAAGTTACTTCCGAGGGAGGCTTCGCGCCGCTGGACCTCTCCGCCCTGGCGGAGAAGACCGCGCAGATGTTCCAAACCTCCATGGAGCAAAAGGGCCTGCGCCTGGAGGCGGTTCTTTCCCCGGGCGTCACCGTCCCAGGCAGCGAGCCACAGCTGGGAAGCCTGCTTTCCATTCTTTTCGATAACGCAGTGAAATACGCCGCCCGGGACACCGCCTTGCGTCTGACCCTGAAGCGGGATGAGAAGGCCTGCGTGCTGCGGCTGGAGAACGCCTGCGAGCGGCTGCCGGACTGCCCGCCGGATCGCCTTTTTGACCGATTTTACAGGGGCGACGCTGCCCGGAGACAGAACTCCGGCGGCTTCGGCATCGGGCTCTCCGCCGCTCGGGCCATCGCAGTCCAGCACCGAGGCCGTCTCGAGGCGGAATACCCCGCCAAGGACCGGATCGCATTCACGGTCAGCCTGCCGCTTGCGGGGAAGTTTCCCCGCAAGCGCTCCGGCAAGTAGACAATTTCATGAGATCGCAAGCCAAAAAGAGGATCGACCCCCGGCGGGTCGATCCTCTTTCAGCGTGTCAGAAACCGTGTAAAGTATCTATTCAGTAGCCCCATCTGTCATTTCGAACGAAGTGAGAAATCCGTT
>CALYTU010000033.1 GCA_945487445.1 uncultured Clostridia bacterium
AATACGGATTTCTCGGCGATGAATCGCCTCGAAATGACAGGATAGTGAACAGATATCCCGCATCTATCAATGCAGCCTATATTATAGCAAATTTTTATTGCTTTGTACATAGATTTTCTAAAAGTTTTCTCGATACCCCGTATTAAAAAATCAGCACCCCACCGCATGCGGTGGGGCTGATCATCGCGGACGGATTCGGAGGCCGGCTTCAGCTTTGTCAGCTATGATCGGGAAACAAGGCCTCCACCGCCTCTTTGGCGGCCGCCTGTTCGGCCCTCTTTTTGCTGGTTCCCGCGCCGACGCCTATGGGCCTGCCGTTGAGCAGAACCCGGACGGAGAACTCCTTGTCGTGATCGGGGCCGGTCTCTCCCAGAAGCTCATAGGTCAATACCTGGTTTTTCTTTTGCTGAATCAACTCCTGGAGCATAGTCTTGTAGTCGGTGTTCAGCCGGATTCTTGCCTTGGTGTCCACCAGAACATGGGTATAAATGAACCGCTGGGCAGGGTCCAGGCCGCCGTCTAAATAAATGGCGGCAATGATCGCCTCAACGACATCGGCAATGATGGAGGTTCGGCAGCGTCCGCCGCCAGCCTCTTCGCCCTTTCCGAGGCGTAGATGCGCGCCGAGATCCAGCTTCTTTGCCGTCTCAGCCAGACTGGTCTCGCAGACCAGCTCCGCCCGCAGCTTGGTCAGTTCCCCCTCGTGGAGCTTGGGGAAGGTCCGGCTCAGATAGTCCGCTGCGGTGAAGCCAAGGATGGAGTCGCCCAGAAACTCCAGCCGCTCATAGCTATGAAGGCCGTCCTTGTAAACCTCGTTGGCATAGGAGGTGTGGGTCAGCGCCGTCTCCAGCAGGGCGGAATCACGAAAGAAATAACCGATGGCCTTTTGCAGCTGGCGCATTACGAATCCTCCCGGGGCAGAATCATCTGGTCGATATGGTCGTCGATGGCCTGGCAGATTCCGGCGTTTACGGCCAGAATGGCCTGCTTGATGGCGCCGACAACCGCCTCGGTGTCTGCCGAGCCGTGGGCCTTGATGACGGGCTTGGAAATGCCCAGGAGCATCGTGCCGCCCACTCTGCGGTAGTCCAGAGTTCCCATCACTTCTTTGAATTCCTTTTTCAAAAGCTGCCCCGCCAGCTTGGTCTTCCGGTTTTGGTAGAACATCTGCTTGACCATCGAAGCCATGAACATGGCGGTACCCTCAACGCCCTTGAGGAATACGTTGCCGGAAAAGCCATCGGCCACCAGCACGTCACAGCCGCCCAGCATTGCCTCCCTGGCCTCGATGTTGCCAACGAAGTTGATAACGCCCTTTTCGCCGGCCTGCTTAAGCAACTGGTAGCTCTCCTTGTGCAGCGCATCGCCCTTGGAATCCTCGGCGCCGTTGTTGAGCAGGGCCACGCGGGGCCGGTCCAGCCCGAGGGTCAGCTTGGCGCAGAACGAGCCCATGCAGCCGAACTGGAGCAGGAACTCGGGGGTACATTCTACGTTGGCACCGGAGTCAATCAAAATCAGGCTGCCGGTTTTGGTGGGGATGGTGGGTCCGAATGCCGCGCGGCGAATACCGCGCACGCGCTTAACCACCAGCGTCGCCGCTGAAAGCAGACCGCCCGTGGAGCCCGCCGAAACGAAGGCGTCTCCGCCGCCGTCGGCCAGGAGCTTGAGACCCTTGACCATGGAGGACTCCTTTTTCGTGCGGACCACAGTGGCCGGGTCGTCGTGCATGTCCACCACCTGTTCGGCGTCCATGAGCTCTACGCCCTTGGGCAGAGTCTCGATGCCCTGCTCCTTCATCAGGCGCAGCAGCTCCTCCACGCGGCCAACCAGGACTACCTCCACGCCCAACTCGTCGGCAGCTCGGAAACCGCCCTCCAAAAAAGCTCGCGGGGCGTTGTCGCCGCCCATCGCGTCTATGATAATCTTCATATTTTCAGCCTCCCTTTATGTTTTTCGGGGGTAATTGGGAAAAAACCGTCCTGTTTTATGGTTCAGTCTTCAGATCCGCGAGCGCGGCCAGCGCCCGTTCCGCGATCGCAAGGTTTTTGTTCGCCTTGCCCTTGACCTTGCGGCCCAACGGCGGCAGAATACCGAAGTTGATGTTCATGGGCTGGAAGCGGTTCACGGATTCGTCGCTGATGTAGCGTCCCAGGGCGCCGATGGCGGTCTCGGCGGGAAAGTCGGGGATTGGCTCGCCCCTGACCCGGGCGGCCATGCAAACTGCTGCCAGATAGCCCGAGGCCGTGGACTCCACATAGCCCTCTACGCCGGTCATCTGTCCGGCAAAGGCCACCAGGGGATTGCGCCGGTCTGCATAGGTTCGGTCCAGCAGCCGGGGAGAATCCAAAAACGTGTTGCGGTGCATGACCCCGTAGCGGACAAACTCCGCGTTTGCCAGGGCCGGAATCATGGAGAATACCCGCTTTTGCTCGGCAAAACGCAGGTGGGTCTGAAAGCCCACCAGGTTGTAAATTGTCCCGGCGGCGTTGTCCTTCCGCAGTTGGATCACGGCATAAGGTTCCTTCCCGGTCCTCGGGTCGGGCAGACCCACGGGCTTCAAAGGACCGTATCGGAGGGTGTCCTCCCCTCGGCGGGCCATGACCTCCACGGGCATGCAGCCCTCGAATACCTTGCTGTCCTCAAACCCGTGGACCGGAGCTTCCTCGGCGGCGGCCAGCTCCCGGACAAAGGCCTTATACTGGTCCTCGTCCAGAGAACAGTTGACATAATCCGGTGTTCCCCGATCGTATCGGGAGGCGAACCAGGCCCGGTCCATGTCGATGGATTCAAAGGTGACAAGGGGAGCCGCCGCGTCGTAGAAGTTCAGATAGCCCGCTCCGCCGAAGTAGTCGGCAATGGCTTTGGACAGAGGCTCCGAGGTCAGAGGGCCGGTGGCGATGATGGCCGGTCCCTCCGGGACAGCGGTGACCTCCTCGGATACCACGGTGATGTTGGGGTGGGAGCGGATGCGCTCCGTGACCAAGGCCGAGAAGCCCTGCCGGTCCACAGCCAGACAGCCTCCCGCTTCCACGCGGGTTTCATCGGCGCAGGCAAGAATCAGGCTCCCCAGCCGGCGCAGCTCCTCCTTGAGCAGCCCCACAGCATTTTCCAAACGGTCTCCCCGCAGGGAGTTGGAGCAGACCAGCTCGGCGAAGTCCGGACTGCGGTGTGCAGGGGTCATTTTGACGGGCTTCATTTCGACCAGCCGGACCCGCAGGCCCCGCCGGGCAAGCTGCCATGCGGCCTCGGAGCCGGCAAGACCGGCGCCGACGACAGTGATGCGTTCGTTGTTGTTCATAGCTTCTCATTCGTTGCAGGGACGTGATTTCGCGCCTGCTGTTCCGTGTTTGCGGCCTGCGTTTCTTATTCTGAATCCGTTTTTGCGGTCGGTTTCCGGGTCGCGGTTTTTTTGGTTGTCGTCTTCTTCGCGGCGGGCTTTTTCTCCACTTCCGCCTTGCTGTCCGTGCGCTTCCGGGAATTACGGGCTGTCTTCCCGGCCGACGTCTTCCGGGTCGTCTTCTTCGCGGCGGCGGAATCAGCTTCATCCTGTGGGGTTTCGGGTCCTGGGGCGGATGCAGCGTTTTCGCCCTCTGTCACCGGCTGGGGTTTCTTATAATACCCGCGTTTGTCCTCGGGAAGGAAGTTTTCGCACGCTTCATTGATGCAGAAGGGCTTCATCCGGCCCTTGCCGGAACGCTTGAACATCGTCTGGCCGCAGGCTGGGCAGTCCTGGTCGGTTGGCACGTCCCAGGTCATGAAGCCGCAGGCGGCTCCCGTTTCGCAGGCGTAGTAGGCGAATCCGCGCTTGGATTTCCGCTTGAGCATCCCCCCGCCGCACTTGGGACAGCGCCCGGGCATGTGCTCCACGATGGGCTTGGCGTTCTTGCACTCCGGGTAGCCGGGGCAGGCCAAAAACTTGCCAAAGCGGCCGAACTTGACCACCATTTTCCGCCCGCAGAGCTCGCAAACCTCGTCAGTGACCTCCTCTGGTACCTTGATCCGGGTGTCCTTCAGCGCCTCCTCGGCGGCCTCCATCTCCCGGTGGAAGCCCGCGTAGAAATCGCGCAGGACTTGTTTGAAGGGGAGCTTGCCGGCCTCCACCTCATCCAGCTTATCCTCCATCCCGGCGGTGAATTCCACGTCGATGACGTCGGTAAATCGGTCCAGCATGAGCTGAGTCACCACCTCGCCCAGGGGGGTCGGTTCCAGCTTTTTGTCCTTTTTGACCACGTATTCCCGATCCTGAATGGTGGAGACAATGGAGGCGTAGGTGGACGGACGGCCCACGCCCTTTTCCTCCATAGCCTTGACCAAGGTGGCCTCGGTATAGCGGGCGGGGGGCTGGGTAAAGTGCTGCTCGGGCTTGCTCTGTGCGTGGCGGACCTGCTCGCCCTCCAGAAGCTCCGGCAGGGCGTCCAGCTTTTCCTCCTTCTCGTCATCCCTGCCCTCCTCATAGACGGCCAGGAAGCCGGAAAAACGGAGGCTCTGATGATTGGAGCGGAAGGTGTGGCCCATGCATTCGGTGTCGATGGTGGCAGTGTCGTAGACCGCGGCGGACATCTGGCTGGCCACGAAACGGCTCCAGATCAGCTTGTAGAGCCGGTATTGGTCCTTGGTGAGATCCTTTTCCAGCGTGTCAGGGTCCAGTCGGACGTTGCTGGGCCGGATGGCCTCGTGAGCGTCCTGGGCAGCGCTTTTTGTTTTGTATCGCCTGGGAGCGCCGGGATAATAGGCGCTGCCGTAGCGTTCCTCAATGAAGCCCCTCGCGGCGAAAAGAGCTTCGTCGGACAGGCGGAGGGAGTCGGTACGCATATAGGTGATCAGACCGACGGTTCCGTGGCCGGTCACGTCCACGCCCTCATAGAGCTGCTGGGCGATGGCCATGGTGCGTTTGGGCGTCATGTTGAGCTTGCGGGACGCCTCCTGCTGGAGGGTGGAGGTGATGAAGGGAGGGGCGGGAGAGCGTCGCTTTTCGGCCTTTTTGACCTCGCGAACTGTGAAATATCCTCCCTGCACATCGTTCATCACCGCCCTGGTCTGCTCCTCGCTTGCAAGGACCTGCTTTTTGCCGTGTTCGCCGTGGTAGTGAGCTTCAAACCGGCCTGGCTTTTCGATGCACTCCAGGGTGACGTCCAGGGACCAGTATTCTTCCGGCACGAAGGCGCGGATCTCGTTCTCCCGCTCCACCACCAAACGGGTTGCAACGGACTGAACCCGCCCCGCGGAGAGACCGCGGCGGACCTTCCGCCAGAGCAGGGGCGAGAGCTGATAGCCGACGATCCGGTCCAGAATGCGGCGGGCCTGCTGGGCGTCCACCAGATCGAGGTCAATGTCCCGGGGCTCCTGAATGGCCTTCGTGACGACGCCCTTTGTGATCTCGTTGAAGGTTACGCGGCGGGTTTTGCCGTCGGGAAGCTTCAACAGCTCCTTGATGTGCCAGGAGATGGCCTCGCCTTCCCGGTCCGGGTCGGTTGCGAGGTAAACGGTTTCCGCCTTATCCGCCGCCTTTTTCAGGTCCTTGATCAGATCGGCCTTCTCCTTCATGGGGATGTATTCCGGCGTGAAATCATGCTCCAGATCCACGCCCATCGTGCTCTTGGGCAGGTCGCGCAGGTGGCCCATGCAGGCCTTTACCTGAAAGTCCGGCCCCAGGTATTTTCCGATGGTCTTCGCCTTCGAGGGAGACTCCACGATCACAAGATCGGGATTTTGCTTTGACATGTATGATTATCCTCCTGAGAGTTCGTATTGTTTTCCCGGTTTTTGAAGGATCGCCTTTTTGATTTGCAGCAGGGTGAGCTGCGGCAGGACCTGCGCCGCCGGCAGTCCGGTCCGGTCGATCAGGGCGTCCAACTGGAGCGGCCCGTCCCGCAAGGCTGTCACGATTGCCTCCTGCGCGGGCGTCAGCGCCATGTCGGAAACGGCCTGTTGCTGTCTCTTGCCCGCTGCCTGGCGCGCAGGGGGCGGACAGGAAACGCCTGCCGAAGCGGGCGGGCATATTTCCTCATGCAGGACGCCGGGGTATCGGTATTCATACCGCCTCAGCACGTCCCAGCCGGTTTCCACGGCCAGGGCTCCTTCCCGCAGCAGGGCGTTGCTGCCCCGGCTCAGGGGATCGTCGGGAGCACCGGGGACGGCGAAAACGTCCCGGCCCTGCTCGGCAGCCCAGCGGGCCGTAATCAGCGAACCGCTGTGTTCCGCTGCCCGGATCACAACCACGCCGTCGGCGAGGGCACTGATGAGACGGTTGCGGACAGGAAAATTCCGGGCGTTGGGAGCCGTGCCCGGGGGATATTCGGAAACAAGACAGCCCTGCGCCGCTACCCGGGCAAAGAGCGCGGCGTTTTCGGCCGGATAGACCCGATCCGGGCCGCAGCCCAACACGCCGATGACGGCGCCGCCGCACTCGAGCACCCCTTCAGCACTTTCGGCGTCGATGCCGCGGGCGATGCCCGTCGTCACACTGCCGCCGCAGGCGGCAATCTCGCGGCCCAGCCGCCGTGCCAGGGCCAGCCCCTGAGCGTCCGCGTTTCTGGCTCCGACCAGCCCGATCACGGGCCGTTCCTCGCCGGGCAGAGTTCCCTTGCAGTAGAGCACGATGGGCGCGTCCTCCATTTGCCGCAGCCGCGGGGGATAGGCTTCATCTGCCAGCGTCACGGCGCGGACCCCTGTTTTTTCGCAGCGGGTCAACACAGCCCGGGCGGGGCCGAGGTCCTTGTCCAGAAGTGCCTTTTGCAGGGCAGGGGACAGCCCCGCCCGGGCAAAGGCTTCCGCGTCCGCTTCATAGATGGTGGCGGGGGAACCGAATTCCCGCAGCAAGGCGCGTTGTCCTCTGGTGCCGAGCCTCCGGCACAGGGTCAACCAGATCCAAAGAGGTTTCATACCGCCTCCTGCCGCCGCATTTCCCAGAGAACCACCGTGGCGGCCACAGCGGCGTTCAGCGACTCGCATCGCGGCGACATGGGGATAACGGCCTCCCGGGCGGCAGCGCCCAAAAAGGCCTCGCCCACGCCCTGACCTTCGGAGCCGATTACCGTTGCGCAGGCGCGCAGTTCAATCCGGCGAATGTCCTCCGCCCGGTCGGAAAGGGCGGTGACGCAGAGGGGGAGCTTCCGCTCGCGGCATTGCGCCAAAATGGATTCGGTGTCCGCCTGGAGGGGAGGTCTGCGAAAAACGGCTCCCATGGTGGCGCGGACGGTCTTCTCCCCATAGGGATCCGCGCACCCGTCAGCCAGCACCACCGGCACGTCAAAGGCGTCCGCGGCACGCAGGATCGTTCCGAGATTGCCGGGGTCCTGGATTCCGTCCAGGATCAGGCTGCCCGGTCTGAGATCCAGAGGCTCCGGGTCAGGCATCCGGCAAAGGGCCAGAACCCCCTGCGGGGTCTCCATGCGGGAGATGTCCCGCATCAGTCCATCGGGTACCCGAAGCTCCCGCACCCCTGCAGGGACGGGAAAATCAACGCCCTCCCGCAGGATCAGAGCGTCCACACCCAGTCCCCAGCGCAGGGCTTCCTCCACGAGCTTTGTGCCGTCGGCCACAAAGGCGCGGCACTCATATCGGTACTTCCGGCTCGCCATCAGCTTGCGCATATGCTGTACGGTGCTGTTGGCCTTCGATGTGATCCATTCCGGCATGACGCCGCCTCCCGCTCCATTTTTATGACTATTATAATGTATCGTAGCATAATTTCTCCACGAATGCAAGAATAAAAATTTCATTTGTATTTTCCATCAAAATAATATACAATAGATAACGGACAAAAACCAATTCGCGGATACACTCGGTTGAAACAGGAGGACAGCTATGGATCGCAAAAAAGTCATTGTCCGAACCAGTGTTCTCGGCATCGTCGCGAACATCTTGCTTGCGGGCTTCAAGGCCGCGGTGGGCCTGATCTCCAACTCCATCGCCATCGTGTTGGACGCGGTGAACAACCTCTCTGACGCGCTTTCCTCGGTCATCACCATCGTCGGCACGCATCTTGCAGGGAAGAAGCCGGACCGGAAGCATCCCTACGGCCACGGGCGGGCGGAGTATCTGACTGCCGCCACCATCGCGGTCATCGTGCTCTATGCCGGCGTTACTTCGCTGGTGGAGTCGGTGAAGAAGATCGTCCATCCCCAGACGCCGGATTACAGCGCCGTCGCCCTGAGTATCGTGGGCGTGGCAGTACTGGTCAAGCTTGTCCTGGGCTACTATGTGAAAAAGGCCGGCCAGAGAGTCAGTTCCGACGCACTGATTGCATCCGGTGAGGACGCGCGGAACGACGCGATAATCTCTGCCGCAACGTTGGTCGCCGCAGGAGTCTATCTGATTTGGGAGCTGCCCGTGGAGGCCTGGCTGGGCGTGGTGATCTCCCTGATTATCGTGAGATCCGGCTTCCAGATGCTTCGCCAGACCATCTCCCACATCCTCGGCGAGCGGGTCGACCGGGAGCTCTCGCTGGCGGTGAAGCAGACAATCACTGCCATTGCCCCGGTGGAGGGCGCCTATGATCTGATCCTACATAATTACGGACCCGATCTTCTGATCGGCTCAGTACACATTGAGATTCCCAACACCATGAACGCCGCCGAAATCGACCAGTTGGAACGGGACATTGCGGACCGGGTGGCGGACGAACACGGCGTTGTGCTCACGGGAATCAGCATCTATTCGGTTGACGTAACCGACAATGAGATCGTCAGGACCCGCGAGGATATCCGCCGCCGTGTTATGTCCCACGACCATGTGCTTCAGATGCACGGCTTTCACATGCATGACGATGAGATTCGCCTCGACATCGTCATTGCCTTCGACGCTGAGGACCGCGAGGGGCTCTATCAGGCTGTCACGGAGGAGCTCCGCACGGCCTATCCTGCATACCGGCTCTTTGTCACCCTGGACAGCGATATCAGTGATTAGCGAACCGTATGAAGCTGAAAAAACGCCTCTATCTGACCCTTCTGACAGCCTTCAGCCTAATTCTGTTCCTCGTCGAAAACCAGATTCCCGCTCCGGTGCCGGTGCCGGGCGTGAAGCTGGGTCTGGGCAACGTGATCATCGTCGCGGTCCTATTTCTCTATGGGCCAAGGGAAGCCCTGGCTGTTCTGAACGTCAAGCTTCTGCTCTCCGCCCTTCTGACGGGGAACCTTGGCGCGCTGGCCTATTCCTGCACGGGCGGGCTTTTGAGCTGGGGCGGAATGTGTCTGCTTCGGCCGCTGCTCCGGGAAAAGCAGCTTTGGATTGCCTCAGTTCTGGGGGCCATGCTGCATAACCTGGGCCAGCTTCTGACAGCCATGCTGATCGCCGCGACCCCCGGCCTGCTGGCTTACCTGCCCGTTCTCTTGCTCTCGGGCATGATTACCGGGTTCTTCACCGGCATGGCCGCCCAGGCTGTGACTGCGCGTCTGCCCATCCGATAGGCGTGGCGGCGTATCCCGTCCTTCGCGCAGATGGCAAAGCCGACCGGGAAGCCTCTTCAATCCCGCATAAGCATTATTTGAAAGTGGATTATCTGATTTAGGAGAGATAAGATGAAGGATTCCGATAACATTTTGACTGTGATTCCCGCCAGCCGTCGGGTGCGGCTGCTGCTCGGCGAGGGCAGAGGCGGAGAAGGTCCTTTGGTCTGGACATCTTTTTTGCTGCGCCAGCCAACCCAAACAGGGCTGCTGCTTTATCATACAATGACACTGGAACTGCTGTTTGTTCCAAAGGAACTGCTCTCCGCGCTGGAGAACCCGGCAGGGGAGCTGCGCGAGACGCTGCGAAAAAAGTGGTTCCTGGTCCCACCGGACCTGGACGAGCATGGCGCGGCCCGGGATCTGCGGCAGACGCTTCGCGCCATGGAGCCCCCTGCAGACCGGCTGGAGAAGTTCACCGTCTTCACCACCACGGCCTGCAATGCCCGCTGCTTCTACTGCTTTGAGCAGAGCTGGCAGACCCGGACCATGACGCCGGAGACAGCCGACAAAGCGGCGGATTTCATGCTCGCCAAAAGCGGCGGCCGCCCCTTCCGCATCGACTGGTTCGGCGGTGAGCCTCTGGTCAATCTGCGGGTCATCGACCGGATCAGTCAGCGTCTGACCGACGCCGGCGCGGACTTTGTTTCCTATATGGTTACAAACGGCTATCTGTTTGACGGGGCAGTGATCGAACGGGCGGTTCGACTCTGGAAGCTGCGGCAGGCAGACATTACGCTCGACGGTGTGGGTGAGACCTACGACCGGATCAAGGCCTACAAGACGGGCGGCGAAGGGGCCTTTGAGCGCGTCACGGGCAACATCGCGGCTTTGGCAGCGGCGGGGGTCCGCGTGAATATCCGCATGAACTTTGACCTGTACAATCTTTCGGAGATCGAGAAGCTGGCGGACTGGCTGATCGACCGTTTTGCCGGGACCCCGGGGATCACGGCCTACCCGATCCCCCTCAACGAAGACCCGGACGATCCCGCTGCCTGGCGCAGCGAGGACGACCGCGCCCGCCTGTGCGCTGCGGAGCTGGCTCTGCGGGACCGTCTGGAGGCCGCGGGCCTGCGCCGCTCCCTGCCCCTGGGCCGGGAGCCGGAGACAAATATGTGCATGGCTGACAGCGGGTGCATGGTCACGATCCTCCCGGACGGGCAGCTCGGGCTTTGCGAAAACTACGATCACAGCGATTTTCTCGGCAGTCTGGATGCCCCCGGCCCGGATGAAACCGTCCTGGCCGAGATGCGCGAGCTGCGCGACGAGATTCCGGCCTGTACCGACTGCCCCCTCTTCCCCGGCTGCATTCGGCTGCGCAAATGTCCCAACCAGATCTGCTATCCCCAGCGGCGGCAGGTCAAGGAAGAAATCAAAAAACGTTCCATGCTGACGGAATGGAACCGATATGAACAAAGGAGGAACCAAGCATGAACAAAGAGTGGGATCTGACGCCCCTGTATGAGGGCATTGACAGCGAGAAATTTCAGAACGACCTCAAGGCGCTGACTGAGGCCGTGGCGGCCTATAACGCCTTCGCCGCCGACCTGTCCGAAACCGACCGCGGCGGCGTCATCCGCGGGGGGCTGGAGCTCCAGGAGCGGCTGATGACCCTGGCCGGTCCGATGTTCGAATACGCCAGTCTGCGCAGCTCTGTCAACACGGCGGACGGCGAGGCGTTGGACGCCCTGAGCCGCCTGCAAAAACTCCTGTCCGACACCAGCGCCGCTGACGCCGCCTTCCGCGCCTATGTGGGCAAAACCGGGGGTCTGGAAGACCTGATCGCCGCCGATCCCTTCCTGGAAAGCTATGCCTATCTCCTGCGCACTATGAAGGACGACGCGAAGTATGTTCTGGACGAGAAGGTGGAGGAGGCCCTGGCCAAAATGAACCTCTCCGGCGGCTCGGCGTGGGAGAACCTCCAGTCCTATCTCACCTCCACCGTGGAGGCCGAGTATCGGGGCCGGAAGATGAACCTCTCAGCCGTGCGGAACCTGGCCTACGATCCGGACCCGGCTGTGCGCAAGGACGCCTACGATGCTGAGATCGCCTGCTATGACAAAATCAAGGACGGAGTCTGCTTCGCGCTGAATTCTCTCAAGCAGCAGGTCACAACGGAGTGTGAGATGCGCAAGGGCGGCTCCCCTCTGGAGATGACCCTCCGGGCAAGTCGGATGCAAAAGACCACCCTCGACGCCATGATTCAGGCCATTGAGGAATACCTTCCCGTGTTCTGGAAGTATCTGCGAGCCAAGGCCAGAATTCTGGGCTATGAAGGCGGCCTGAAGTGGTGGGATATGTTCGCTCCCATGGGGAAGAACACGGCCGCCTACACCGTGGAGGACGCGAAGAAGTACCTGATCGACCATTTTAAGCCCTTCGCGCCGGACATGGCGGAGATGATGGAGCACGCCTTTGACGACAGCTGGATCGACTTCTATCCCCATCCCGGCAAGGTGGGCGGCGCATTCTGCGCCAACATTGCCTCCATCAAGCAAAGCCGTGTGCTGACCAACTTTGACGGCTCCTTCTCCGACATCGTTACCCTGGCCCATGAGCTGGGCCACGCCTACCACGGCATGATGATTGAGAACCACAGGCCCCTGAACCTGGATTATTCCATGCCCGTTGCCGAGACTGCCTCCACCTTCAACGAGACCGTGGTCATGAACGCCGCTCTGGACGAGGCCGCGGACAGGGAGATCAAGCTGGGGCTGCTGGAGAGCCAGCTGCAGGACACGACCCAGATCATGTGCGACATCATGAGCCGTTACTGGTTCGAGACCGCTGTCTTCGAGAAGGCCAGGGAGGGATTCGCTTTCCCGGACGAGCTTTGCGCCATGATGAAGGAGGCCCAGAAGCGCGGCTACGGAGACGGTCTGGATCTGGAGACCCTGAACCCCTACATGTGGGTGTGCAAGAGCCACTATTATTCCTCCGGCCTGAGCTTCTATAACTTCCCCTACGCCTTCGGCGGTCTCTTCTCCGCCGGTCTCTACGCCCAGTATCGCAAGCAGGGCGAGGCGTTCCTGCCCAAATATCGCGCCCTTTTGCACGCAACCACCGTCGCCTCCGTGGAGGACGTGGCCAAAATGGCCGACATTGACCTCGGCGACGTGGACTTCTGGCGCTCCAGCCTGGAAATCTTCAAGGACCGTGTGGAGCTCTTCCTGGAGCTGGCCGGAACCTGATCCGGAATTTGACGGATACGCCGCAGCAGGTAAAGAAACGTCCCCGCTAAATCCGCAGATTTCTGCGTATTTAGCGGGGAGCGTGTCCATAAACCGGCGATACCCTTCATGTATCTATTCAGTAGCCCCATCTGTCATTTCGAACGAAGTGAGAAATCCGTT
>CALYTU010000034.1 GCA_945487445.1 uncultured Clostridia bacterium
AGAACGGTCAGCCGTCCGCACCTCCCAGCGGAGAGAACGGTCAGCCGTCCGCACCCCCCAGCGGAGAGAACGGTCAGCCGTCCGCACCTCCCAGCGGAGAGAACGGTCAGCCCTCCGCACCTCCCAGCGGAGAGAACGGTCAGGGCTTCCCCGGCTTTCCTTCGGGTGCTCCGGGCGAGGGCGGCTTTCCGCCTGCTCCTGGCGAGGGTGGTTTCCCGTTCCCGGGCGGCAACGCCCAGGGCGCGGATCTGCGCTACATAGACGACGCACCTGAGAGCTATCCCGATATCTTTGACAACGCGGAGACGAAGATGGACAATGACGCGCAGTCCAGGGTTATCGCCGCGCTCAAGGGTCTCTCCGAGGGGCGGGCCGCAGACGTTCTGGACACCGATGAGGTGATCCGGTACTTTGCTGCCCACAACTTTACCCTGAACTACGACAGCTATACAGGCTTCATGCTCCACAACTACATCCTGTATGAAAACAATGGGAAGCTCGCCATGCTGCCCTGGGATTACAATTTGGCCTACGGGGCGTTTGCCGCGATCGGCCCGGATGGCGCGGCGGATGCCACCGCTTTAATCAACACAGGCATCGACACCCCGCTTCTTGGGTCTACGGAAGAAAGCCGTCCCATGTGGGCCTGGATTGCCGCGGACGAAACCTGGCTGGAACGATACCACGCGGTCTTCGACGAACTGCTGACCTCTTATTTTGAGTCCGGTTCCTTTGAAACGGAGCTGGCCCGGCTGCATACCCTGCTCCGCCCCTATGTGGAGAAGGACCCCACGGCCTTCTACACGGCTGCCGAATTTGACGAGGCAGTGGATACGCTCCGTCAGGTCTGTCTGCTTCGGGCCGAATCCATTCGCGCCCAGTTGAACGGCAAGCTTGCCACAAAAACCGAGGCCCAGGAAGCCTCCGCCCGGATCGACGCTTCCGACGTGACGATCTCCACCATGGGCACGCACATGGGCGGCGGCCCCGGCGACTTCAACATGCCCGCTCCCCCCACGCTTCCGTGAACTTCTTTTGATCCTGTTATCTGATAACACCCTTTAAAAGACTTGCACCAGTCGAGGCGGAGGATGTAGGCTGGCTTCACGCCCCGCAAGGATGGCAAAGAAGTATGGCACGAATCTGACCGCAAAGAGATGATATGGTTTTATGATATGTGACAGTTTCCCGCATAAAAAAACCGCCGTGCCCGGCGGTTTTTTTATGCGTGGATTTGTTCATACGGCCCGATTCACAGCAGCCGCTGTGGGGCGTTGCAGATCAGATTCGCAGCTCCAGCGTCTTCTCCTCGCCGTTCCATTCATAGATGACAGTACTGGGAGCCGTTGAACTCCGAGGGCTTCCGCAAGCTGAGCTACAACTGTTCCGATCAGGCCAGCGCGGAGCTGATGGCGAACCTGCTTCGCAACCTGCCCAAGGACCTGCCCTACGTGGCCACACACGTCTGGCCCGCCCAGGCAGCCATTCACGCCGGCTTCACAAAGGTCATCAACGCCATTCCCGACAACTGGCCCATGGCCCTGCATCTTGCCCAGGGCGCAACGCACACGATTCAGACACGGTCGTCCTGGCTGGGCTATAAGGCTCTGCGGGGGATGGACAAGACCCGGACCCTCAAGCCCATGCCTGCGGGCGAGATTGTCTACACCGGCCACTACATTGACCATGAGCTGGTATCCAACCTGGAGGCTGACACCGCCCTGCGAGTGGAACGGGTGCAAAGCGGCAAGGCAAAGCGCTATCTGCTCACAGTGGGCGGTGTCGGCGCCCAGCAGGCGCTTTTCGCCTCCATTATCCAAGCTCTGCTCCCGGACATTCGGGCCGGGAAGGCCGTCCTCTTCATCAATGTGGGCGACCACAGGAACGTCTGGGAGAGCCTGAAAAAGGCCGCCCCGGAGCTGGCCTCCGCGCAGTTCTTCCTGAACGACTATCCCAAGGCCCGCGCCTTCGCCGAAGCTGCCATGACCGGCGAGGCCAAGGGCATCGTGGGCTTCTGCCACGAGGACATCTTCGCTGCGGTCTGCATTACAAACCTGCTCATGCGGGCCAGCGACGTGCTGGTGACGAAGCCCTCGGAGCTGGCCTTCTACCCCATCCCCAAGCTCTTCATCCAGCATGTGGGCGGCCATGAGATCTGGGGCGCCATCCATTCCGCAGAAGTGGGCGACGGAACCTATGAGGTGGCGCCTGGCCGGGAAACCACTGACACGCTGCGCCTGCTCCAGACCGAGCCGGAGCTCCTTAGTGTTAGTCGCAAAGTGAGGACCTGAGTAAAAACTGATGGTTTTGGCATACAACATATTCGCTCGTTTCGTCACTCTTGGATACAAGATCTTGTAGCAGGTCCTCACTTTGCAACTATACCCAGCTCTTTTTGAACATGAACCGCTGCATCCTTCGGAACAACGAAGCCGGGCTCTACAACGGCGCCTATGAGGCGATCAAGCTGGCCGTGGGGAAGGAAACATTTTGACGAATGAACAACTGAGGGAACTTCCGGCAGCAGTTCAGCTCCTTGCGTTCACCGCTGCGTAGGGCGGGCTGACCCCAGCCCCGCCGCGACTTGCCGAAATGCAGCCGGGTATCGCGGCGGCCAGAGTCGGGCCACCCTACCCCGTAATCTGACGCTTCATCCTGCGATGAGAGGAACCGTTACAGCTACCATGGCCGCCACTGTCGGTTTCCCGAAAATTTCTGTTGAAATAAAGGGAGTCCCATGGTATAATAGCAAGGATTATGACCGAATGATACTTAGGAGTGGAATGCCATGAGCCCCAAGATCAATCGAAACCTGAAAGGCAATCTTCAGAACGCAAAACACAGCGTCAGAGATAATTTGCAGGCTGGCAGGGCGGATGTGCTCGCGGCCCGGAAGTGTGAAAATATCAACGATCCCATCGACACCTACATTGTGGACTATGTGGCGATGGTCTTTTCCAAGCTTTGCATCGTCCTGCATATCATCCCCAACGTGGTGACCATGTTCTCCGGCCTGTCCGGCGTGGCAGGCGGCGTGCTGCTGGCTCTGGACCGTTCGTTGGGGCTGGACATTCTGGGCGCGGTGCTCGTCTTTCTGTCCGCTGTCTTTGATGCCAGCGACGGGCAGGTGGCCCGGCTGACCAAGCATTACAGCCGCATCGGGCGGATGCTGGACGGTCTGAGCGACTCGTCTGTTTACATCTCCCTCTATGCCGCCTGCATCATCCGGCTTTGGGGGCGGTCGCCGTTGGGCAACGCAACGGTCTGGCATATCGGGCTGATCGTTCTGGGTCTTGCGACCTATTGGTTCTATGTGGCCCAATGCCAACTCCCCGACTACTTCAAAAACCTGCACATGTACATGATCGACAACTCCAAGGGCAATGAGCTATCCCGCGCCGCCCATATCCGCGCGGAGCTGTCTGCGGCCAAGGGCTTCGCCCGGGTTCCCCTGTTCGGCTACTGGCTCTATACCCGCGCGCAGGAGTACCGCGCGCCTCATACCCAAAAGCTTCTTGACGCCATTGAGCGCCGGGGCAAGAACGAAGCCCTCTGCGATGCCTTCTATGCTAAAAGCCGCCGTCTGGTGAAGCTGACCAACCTTCTGACCTTCAATCTGCGGACGATTGTACTGCTGGCCTGTATGCTGCTGCACTGGGAGCTGATCGGCCTGCTCTTCGGGCTGTTCGTTCTGGAGCCCATTCGGCTGATCCTGCTGCAACGCTATGAAAAGCTCAGCAGAGACCTGTTTTCCATGGTTTGACCGAAGCAGTCGGGAGTGACAAATGAGTACAGAATTGGAATGGAAGCTCTCCGTGCCGGATACCTCCGTGCTGGACGACATTCTGACGGACGAAGCCATCCGAAGCCGGATGACGGAGACGCCGCGGCGCTATCACATGCAGACGTCCTACTATGACGCCCCCGACCGTCGCTTCTCCGCCCGGCGGATCACACTGCGCCGCAGGCTGGAAAACGAGACCTCGGTGCTCTGCGTAAAGGCGCCCCTTTCCGGAGCCGCGGACTCCCACGCACGCGGCGAATGGGAGCTTGCAGGCGACGATCTTTCCGCCGCTCTGCCCCGGTTGGCGGCCCTGGGCGCTCCGGTTTCGCTGCCGGAGCCCTGCGAGCTGCTCTGCCTTTGGCGGGCGGATTTTGTCCGCCGCGCCGTTATGCTTCGGATGGATGACGGCAGTCTCTGCGAGCTGGCCCTTGACTTCGGCAGCCTCTACGGCCCCGGCGGCTCTTGCCCGCTCTGCGAGCTGGAGCTGGAGTTGAAGCAAGGTGCACCGGGTGCCTCGCTGGCTTTCTGTGAAGCCCTGCGGGAGCGATACGGCCTTGCCGCGCAGGAGAAAAGCAAATTTGCCCGCGCCCGGGAGCTTGAGTGACTTTGGAATCCATCGGGGTTCTGTTTTCACGTGCTCATATATTCTGACTGTTTTTTCCTTCAAGAGACGGTATTATATCTATGAAACCACTACGTGATCTGATACGCCGGGTGTTCCCGGTCTATGCGCGGCGGCCGCTGCTGGCGGTGCTGCTCTTCAACTTCATCTGCTACTACATTCCAAAAGCGCTGGAGTCTCATCGGACCCTCCACGTCCTCTCCACGGCGCTGGACAACGCGCTGCCCCGGGTCCCGGCTTTCATCTTTATCTATGTGCTGGCCTATGTCCAGTGGGCAGTCGCCTACACCGTGATCGCCCGGGACAGTCGCGCGCTCTGCTACCGTTTTGTAACGGGAGAACTGCTGGCCAAGACCGTCGCCATGATGATTCTGCTGATCTACCCAACCACCATGGTCCGCCCCGGCGTGGAGGTCCGCGACTTTACCACCTGGGTCATGGCTGCGATCTACCGTGCCGACACGCCAACGAACCTTTTCCCCTCGATGCACTGTCTGGCAAGCTGGCTCTGCTTCCGATGGTCCCTCCGACTGCAGCGGATGCCCCGCTGGTACGGGTGGGCGCAGGGCGTCTTTTCGCTGCTGGTCTTTGCCTCCGTGCTGTTGGTGAAGCAGCATGTCTGGCCGGACATTCTCGGTGGGATTGCCGTGGCAGAGTTTGGGATCCTGCTCAGCCGTCTGCTTCATGCGGATCGGCTGCTTGTAAAACTCGATCACTCTGCAAGGAGTCATGCATGAAAACAAAATCAGATAAGCCGGAGAGCAGCAGCAAGCGCTTTTTGTGGAGCCTGCTGTTTCTTCTGATCGCCGCACTTTCGGTTTGGGCTGTCACCAGTCAGGCCAAGGGCTTTTCCCCCAGGCAATTTCTGGAATATCTGCAAAACAACAACCCCTGGTGGCTGAGCGCGGCCCTGCTCTCCATGCTGGCCTATATCGTCTTTGACGTGCTCATGATCGGCTGCCTGCTCAAGGACTTCGGCTATCGCCGGGGCTTCCCGAAGTGCGTTTCCTATGCTGCGGCGGACCTCTATTTCTCGGCCATCACACCCTCCGCCACCGGAGGGCAGCCCATGGAGGCCTACTTTATGATTAAAGACGGCATACCGGCTGTGATCTCAACCGTGGTGCTTCTGACCTACCTGCTGCTCTATACCCTGTCCATCCTGATTATCGGTCTGCTGTGTTTGATCCTGATCCCCAGCTCGTTTTTAGCCTTCGGCACGGTGGGACGCATCTTCATTGCGGTTGGCGCGGCGATCCAGATCGGGCTGGCCCTGTTCTATGCCATGCTCCTTTGGAACAAGGACATGCTGCGAAAGATTCTGGATTGGGGCCTGCGCCTGCTGGCAAAGCTGCATATCATCCGCAATCTGGAACGGCGTGAAGAAAAGCTGCAGGCCCACATGGACCAATACGCCGCGGCCACAGCCCTGCTCAAGGGCAGGCGGCGGCTGCTGGCGAAGACGCTGTTTTTAAATCTGGCCCACCGGGCCTCTCAAATCCTGATCACCGTCTTCTGTTTTCTGGCCGGCCCGGGCGGATCTCTGCGTCTGGCCCCGAAGCTCTTTGCCGTGCAGTCCAACGTGGTGATCGGCGCCTACTGCATCCCCATTCCCGGCTCCATGGGCGTCACAGACCTGATGATGCTCGACGGGTTTTCCTCTCTGATGAGCGAGCAGCAGGCTGCCAACCTGGAGCTCCTGGCCAGAGCCACCTCCTTCTATATCTGCATCTTCCTGTGTGGGCTGATTGTACTGGTGAAGTACGCGATGCTTCGCCTGCGCAAGAACCATTTGTAAAATCCCACAGTGTTCCAAAACCGACCCGTGTTTTCAATTTGCGGGCCGGTTTGTTTATTTTTCGCGGTTTTTCTGTGCTTTCTCCGTTCCAAGTTGGAAAAACTGCTTGCATTGATGAACGATTATGCTATAATGAATACCAAAGAGCGACGCACAGCGTCCCCCCCCTCGTTTTGCGTGTACAGCGCCAACGCTGAATTGATGCGCCGCGGAAAGGAAACGCGAATGGAACTCACAAGAAAGCAATTTGATATTCTCGTGGCCCTGGCGGAAGCCAAGGCTCCGCTCAGGCAGCGGGAGCTGGAAAAGCGCACGGGTCACTCTCTGGGGACTATCAACCGCACCGTCAAGGAGCTGACCGAGGCCGGGTTTGCCGCGGACGGCGCCATTACCAACAGCGGGCTGAGCGCACTGGAGCCCTATCGGGCCAAGCGGGTCATTTTTATCGCAGCGGGCTTCGGGACCAGGCTCGTTCCCATCACCTTCAACACGCCCAAGCCTCTCGTCCGCGTCCACGGCGTGCGCATCATTGACCGGCTGATCGACGCCTGTCTGGATGCCGGGATCAATGAGATCTATGTGGTCCGCGGCTATCTGGCGGAGCTGTTTGACCAGCTGCTCTACAAGTACCCCATGATTAAATTCCTGGAGAACCCGGTCTACAACGAAGCCAACAACATCAGCTCCTCCCTGGTGGCCCGGTACATGCTCTCCAACGCCTATGTGTTCGAAGCGGACCTGTTGATCCGCAACCCCGGAATCATCCGCAAGTACCACTACACCTCCGACTTCCTGGCCATCAAAAAGGACCGAACCGACGACTGGTGCTTCACCGTGAAGGACGGCATCATCACGGAAGAAAAGGTGGGCGGCGAGGGCGACAACATCTGGCAGATGGTTGGCATTTCCTATTGGAATGAGATCGACGGCCACAAACTGAGTCAGGACATCGCCGATGTCTACGCTTCTCCCGGCGGCAAGGAGCGATACTGGGAGCAGGTTCCCCTGGTCTACCGCAAGGACCACTATGCTGTGGAGGTCCGGGAGTGCTTCGAGGACGATATCGTGGAAATCGACACCTTCAAGGAATTAAAGGCGATTGATAAGACCTATGACGTTTGAACAAAACCATCAGAAAGGAATTCACATTCATGAGCAAGAAAACTGGGAAACAGCAGACGCCTGAGGGTTCCCTGCAGCGGCAGCTTTCCCCCATGCACGTCTGGGCCATTGCCTTTGGCTGCGTGATCGGCTGGGGCTCCTTCATCAATCCCGGCAAGAAATTCCTGTCTACCTCCGGCGCAGCGGGCACTGCCATCGCCATGATCCTGGGCGCCGTGGTCATGATCATCCTTGCCTTCTCCTACGCCTACATGGTCCCCAAATACCCCAAGGCCGGCGGTGAATTCACCTTCACCAAAAACTGCTTCGGAAAGCGCATGGCTTTTGTCTGCGGCTGGTTTCTCGTTGTGGCCTATCTGACGAACGTCCCCATGAACAGCACCGCCATTGCGCTGATCACCGACGGCTTGGACGGGGACGCAAATATTCTCGAATTCGGCTTCCAATACACAATCGCCGGAACCACGATCCACTTCGGACAGATGCTCCCGGCGATGTTCATCCTGATCCTCTTCGGCTGGCTGAACATCATCGGCGTCAAAAAGGCAGGGTTTGTCCAGACGGTCCTGGCCTCCCTGCTGGTGATCTGTGTCTTTACGCTCTTTGCGGCGGCTCTGATCAGCGCCAAAGCCAAGGGCGTCAATCTGGCGCCCGTCTGGGGCTTTGACTACGACAAAGCGGCTGCCAAGGCGCTCGTCAATGCCGGCCGCACCGCGGAGGAGATCGGCAGGGCTGTGGCGCAGACCCCGCACGTCGGTTCCTCCGGCATTCTGGGCGCCATTCTCGCCACCTTCGCCATTGCCCCCTGGGCTTATGTTGGCTTTGACGCCATCCCTCAGGCAGCGGAGGAGTTTAACTTCTCCTTCAAGAAGGTCTCCTTCATTATGATTATTGCCATTGCCTTCGGCTGCTTTGTCTATACCAGCAATAACACTGTGGCAGCCGCAGCCCTGGAAAACTGGCCCGAGCGGGTCATGGCCGGGGAATGGGTGGTCCTGGTTGCCGCCGAAGAGCTTTTGGGCACCTTCGGCAAGGTAATGGTGGGCCTGGGCGTTTCGTGCGCCGTCCTCTCTGGCATCATGGGCTTTTACCTGGCCTCCTCCCGCCTCATGTACTCCATGAGCCGGGACGGCTATCTGCCCCGGTGGTTCGGCCGGGTTGACAAGAAGTACGGCACGCCCAAAAACGCTATGATCTTCTGCATGCTTGTCAGCCTCTCCGGCCCCATCCTGGGCAGAGAAGCCCTCGGCTGGTTTGTGGACATGAGCGCCATCGGCGCCTCCATTGGCTACTTCTTCACCTCTGCCGCTACTCTGATCACAGCGCGGCGGGATGGAGACGGCACCCCCTTCCTCAAGGTCATGGCCGCAACAGGTATGGTGTTCAGCGCGATCTTCATGATCCTCCAGCTCATTCCCATCCCGGGGCTCGAAGGTGTCCACTTCGGCAAGGAGAGCTACTATATGCTGATCGTCTGGGTGCTCATCGGTCTGGTCTTCTACGCCAAGCAGCATCGGTTCTTCACCGGAAAGGATGAGGACCGGGCGGCCGGAAATCAGCAGTAAGGGATTGTCATGTTTCATGTGACAGTGCTTGCCATGGGCAAGCTGAAAGAAAAGTTCTACACCCAGGCGGCGGAGGAATACGCCAAACGGCTGTCCGGCTTTTGCAGGCTCCAGCTTATCGAGCTGCCGGAGCATCGGCTGCCGGAGGACCCTTCTGCTGCTCAGATCGCCGAAGGGCTGGCCCGAGAGGGCCAGCTCATTCGGGAAAAGATCCCCAGGGGGGCCTGGTTCTGCGTCCTGACCCCCGAGGGGAAGAAGCTTTCGTCCGAAGGCTTTGCCCGGACGCTGGCGGAGGTAAAAAGCGGCGGGCGGTCCTCTGCCTGCTTTCTGCTGGGCTCCTCCTTCGGCATCGCGCCGGAGATTAAGGCCCTGGCCGACCTGAAGCTCTCCTTCTCCGACATGGTCTTCCCCCATCATCTGGCAAGGGTGATGCTGCTCGAGCAGCTATACCGGGCGGAGAACATTCAGGCCGGCAGCAAATATCATAAGTGAAGAAGACAGGATTGCGGTTCAGCTTCGCGGCGAATGGAAGTGCGTTTCAACGCAGGGAATGGAAGCAGCCGTAATTCGCTTTTTTATGCGTTGCTGCATCCGCTCACCGTGCCCTGCACGGTGAGCGTGACTTCGCCGGGGGTAACGATCCAGTCGCCGGTGGCCGTGTCCTGGGCGTAGGTGGCAGCAGGGACGGTGATCATTCCGGGGACGGTGTTAAGCTGACCGGTGGTCTGGTTGTAGGTGTAGTCGGTGGTCACGTACAGGGGCTGGCCGTCGAGCTCGACGGTGATATCCTCCAGGATCGGATCGAAAAGGTCGCTCACCGATACCCCCGCATCCTCTTCAGCGGCTTCATTGCCGTAGTTCTGGATCAGGAAGGAATAGGTCAGCTGACCGTTCTCGGGCACGACAGCCGGGAAGAGGCTCTTGACGATACGCAGCTCGGGGCCGCGTTCCACGCGCACAGTCGCCTCGGCCTCCAGCGTGCAGGAAAGCTCGTCGCCGGTGAGGGTCACAGTGTTGGTGATGACGCTGCCAGCGGTCAGCGGCGCGGCTGCGGTCACTTCGGTCTCATAGATCAGCATGGTGTTTCCGCCGGCGGGAACGGAGATCCCCGTGACAGTCAGCGGCTCTTCGGGCGACACCGTGGGGGCGGACTGGAGCACGCCGTTGATGAAATACCGGATCGAGTTGGGCACATAGGACAGCGGGTACGACATCTCTTCGCCCCCCACCTCGCTGCTGCCCAGATTGTCAGTCAGGGTCAGGTCATCGTAGGTGGTGCTGCCGTCGTTTACCAGAGACACCACATAGGTGATGGTGTCGCCTGTGGCATAGACGTCGTCCAGGGTGGTTTTGGTCATGGTCAGGGGCGAGATCATCTGACCGGTGACAGTATTGGAGTTCACGGCCTGGCCATTGTAGGTCAGGGTGGCCTGGTTGGTAAAGGTTGCCATTCAAATACCTCCTTCTGCACGGTTCCCCGTGCCCTCCATACTATGCAAAAAATGTCGATTCGTGTCCATTCCCGGCGGAAGGAAAAAGCTACACAACATGTGGATGACCCCATGCGATATGTGCATTTTTGACAAGGAGGTTTCAGCATGCGAGAATTTTTCGGTTTTGGAGGGTATACCCGCTAAGCGGAGGGATACTTATCCTGGCAGCACCTTTTGTTCGTTACGGTTCTGGTGACGGCAGCCGTGCTTTTGGCCGTGTATTTGGGGCGCAGGAACCGCACACGCCCGCTTTCGTGTCGAAACCGTGTGCTGATCGCGGCCGCCATTTCCATTGATACATTGGAGCTTTTCAAGATCGTGCTGCTTTGCTTCCGGAGCCATGACGCCATGAATTGGCTGTACAACCTGCCGCTGTTTTTGTGCAGCATTCAGTTGATTGCCCTGCCCCTGGCCGCCTTTTCAAAGGGCAGGGTAAAGGATGCGTCGCTGGACTTTGTCTCGATTTTCGGTGTGTTGGGCATGATACTGGGTACATACGGCGCAGGTAACAATTACAGCGCCTATCCCGTTCTCTCGTTTGACAACGTTGTTTCCGGCGTCACTCATGCCATTTCCGGTTAGTGTTAGTCGCAAAGTGAGGACCTGAGTAAAAACTGATGGTTTTGGCATACAACATATTCGCTCGTTTCGTCACTCTTGGATACAAGATCTTGTAGCAGGTCCTCACTTTGCAACTATACCCTATGAAATAACTGAGGATATGGCAGGGATAGATCGTATTTCAACTTTCAAGACCCTTAGTCAAGATATAGAAGACGCTGGCGCCAGCGTGAGCATATATGATGAAGATAAGCTGATAGATAGGACAATTTTTGAAAACAGTATGAGCCGTTTGAAAGAAATAAAATGTGAAGTAGAGGAAGATATGGACAGAGAAGCGGAGACATAAATTCCCGTTTGTCAGGATACTACAAAATCAGAAGTTGTGAAGGAAACAGATCATGAATATTAAAGAACTGAGGATGGCGGCAAAAAAGCTGCAGATAGACCCTGGCTTTTACTGCCTTTCTGGCAAAGCTGCAGATCGTAATACCGACTATTACGGCATTGCCAGGAACAGGGGAAAATGGGAGATCTACTATTGCGATTGGCACGGCCCGGACGTAAGGGCCGTTTATGACTCTGAGGATGCGGCCTGTGAGGCATTTTACCGGATATTGAAGGACGAGGAGAAAAGCTATGAAGAGTGAGCTTAGGTAATCATCAACAAATCAGCCAGGGAGGTAATCGTATGACCAAAGAAGAGTATATCCGTAAAATGAATGAGGATCATGAATGGGCTCCCGGATGGGATGTCATCGAAACGGAATTCAGCAGACTCTATCCGGGCCAGAAACCCGCGCATTTCGGTACAGCTATCAACGCCAGGGCGATGTTCGGTGGAAACGAGTACCTGGACGGCTTTTCCGTCTACGCCAATCCGAAGGGCTATCTCCATCTTGTGACCTTCGGAATGACAGAACTGTACTGTGACGCGGATGCCTTCGGCGGTGAGTACAGCAGGTGGGGATACGAGATGACCATGAAGCTAAAGGAAGACAGCCCCGAAAACTGCATATGGGCCATGAAAATGCTGTCAAATCTTGCAAGATATACATATCAATCGGGAAACTACTATGATTCGGAACAATGCGCTCCTGGCAATGGGACTTCCCTTCATATCGGAACAGATTCGTTGATCACAGCTCTGATCACGGTCGACGATACAACTGCCAGAGCTCGGGACTGTTTGCATGGAAAAGTAGGATTTATACAATTCGTTGGGATCACGGAGCAGGAATTGAACGCTATACGCGCAGATATCGGAAACATCCATAAACTGATCACCCTGATGAAAAAAGACAATCCGGATCTGGTAACGGATATGAAGCGGGATTTTTCGTATATCGGATAAACCGGCGAAAATACCGCCCAATTCAGATATGGCGCACCATTGCCAACTCGGAGTTTTACGATTCAATAAAACAGGATACAGGAGAGAACTATGCGTGGGAATCTAAAAACAGATGAATACTTTGAAGAAGCCCTCAGAAAGACCGAGGAGAGGATCAAACATTTGTCAGTAACCGTTGAAAAGGCATGCCGGGAACATGGCAAAGATTTCAAAGGCGTGAAAAACGGCTATGCCTTATTAAATACAGAATACTCCAAAAAATATGATATCCTTTACACTTTGGGCAATCATGATGAGAAGCTTCCGGAAGCGGGCCGTGGCCGTATAATGGTGTAAATTGAAAAATGAATGAGCCAAGGGCTCAACC
>CALYTU010000035.1 GCA_945487445.1 uncultured Clostridia bacterium
AGAAAGCGCACTGCATGCAGACTCGGTCTGTGACTGGATCAACGCCTCACATCGCGAAAGGCCGTAGAGCCGAACAAAGGTGTTCTTCTTGCCGTCCACACCTACGGCCTTTCCGAGCTTCGCAGCGTCACCGATGACATCCAGCACATCGTCACGAATCTGAAAGGCCAGTCCAACCCCGTCGGCATAAACCCGGGCGGCGTGCCGCTGGTCCTCGGAGCCGCCACCGCAGATGACGCCCATTTCACAGGCAGCCCTTATCAGGCCCCCGGTCTTGCGAATTTGGATGTCTCGGACCTCCTGCTCGGTCAGCTCCCGTTCCTCTGAAAGCATATCCAACGCCTGACCCCCTACCATTCCCCAGGGACCCGAGTTCTCAGACAGGACCTCAACACAGGCTGCAATTTTCTGGTGCGAAAGCTCCGAGCTTGACAAAACACGGAAAGCATCTGTCAGCAAGCCGTCGCCCGCCAGAATCGCCATGGCCTCGCCATACACCTTGTGGTTGGTCAGGCGCCCTCTGCGATAGTCGTCGTTGTCCATGGCAGGTAGATCGTCGTGAATCAAACTGTAGGTATGAATCATCTCAATGGCTCTGGCAGCCGGATCGGCGTCCTCGTCCCGACCGCCGCATGCCGCGCAGAACTGATAAACCAAAAAGGGGCGCAGCCGTTTTCCACCAGCCAGAAGGCTGTAGGTCATGGACTCGAACAGCCGGGTTTGGGGTTCATTGTGATCCTGATAAAGGTTGGAAAGCAGAGTCTCGAAGCGGTGATTGCATGCGGCCCACCGATCAAGTAAGGTCTTCATGGACAAATGGCACCTCCTGGAATCCCCCGTCGGGGTCTTTGGTGAGCTTGACGATTTCCAGCTCGGCCTCGTCGAGCAGCTTGCCGCAGCTCCCGACCAGGTCCGTCCCCTCCCGAAAGAGCTTAATCGCTTCCTCCAGCGGCACCGAGCCGTCCTCGAGGCGATGGACAATTTCTTCCAGGCGGATTATATTGTCTTCAAAAGTTTTCGATTTTGCTTTTGGCATAATGGCCTCCATGCACTGTTATAAATCGCGAAACATTATGATTTTTCGATTTTCGCTCGAACAGTTCCATCATGGAACGTAATATCGAGACGCTCACTCCGTTTGGCCTGTGCCGCGCTTGTCACGTACTCGCCCTGCTCATTACAGACTGTGGCGTAGCCTCTGGTCAGGACCTTTAAAGGACTCATGGCGTCCAAGGACGCGGCCAACCGTATCAGGCGGGAACGATGATTTTGAACCTGCATGAACTGTGCTGCGGAAAGCGCGCTCACCGTTAAATCGAGGGTCTGACGGCGGTCCCGGATCAGGCGCATAGGGTCCCGCAGGGCGGGTCGGGCCTTCAACGCCTTCAAACGGCTTCCCGCTGAAAGGGCGAGCCGCTGCAGAGCTGCAGCCAAGGCCTTTCGCATATTGGCCAGGTCCTCCCGCAGCTCGGCTTGATCCGGCACGGCAAGCTCAGCCGCATTGGATGGTGTGGCAGCCCGGAGATCAGCCACGAAGTCGGAAATTGTCACGTCCGGTTCGTGGCCCACAGCGGAGATTACGGGAATTTCCGAGGCATAAATCGCGCGTGCTGTGATTTCTTCATTGAAAGCCCAGAGGTCCTCCACAGAACCGCCGCCCCGTCCCACAATCAGCAGATCACAGATCTGTTGCCTGTTGGCAAAGGAAACCGCTCCGGCGATCTCTGTCGCCGCCTCCTCTCCCTGAACCCGAACCGGCAGAAGGATCACCTTGGACAACGGGTAACGCCTGCCGAGAATGCGCAGCATATCGTGGACTGCCGCCCCGGCGGGCGAGGTTACAATGCCGATCCGATGGGGGTAGACAGGGAGTTGCTTTTTATGGGAAACATCGAACAGGCCCTCCTGGTACAGACGTTCTTTGAGCTGGTCAAAGGCCAACTGCAGGGCGCCAGCCCCCTCGGGGATCAGATGGGTGCAGTAGAGCTGATAGGCGCCGTCCCGGGGATAGACAGTGACCCTGCCAACGGCGATTACAGACATCCCGTTTTGGGGGACGAACCGCAGAGAAAAAGCGTTGCCCTTGAACAGGACACAGCGAAGCGCCCCATCGGCATCCTTAACCGTAAAATAATGGTGACCCGAGGGGTATCGCTTATAGTTGCTGATCTCGCCCCGCACACAGACATTTTGCAGCGCAGGGTTGTTGTCAAAAAGGTTTTTCACATAGGTATTCAGTTGAGAAACCGTTAAAATGTTTGGTTGGGCATTCATCGTTTACAGGTATCTGTTCCGCCCGAAGACTGGGCTGAATGAAGGTGATTATTTGATTGCTGTTTTAACCATGTCAAAACCGCGATCCCCATGGCATTGTCAGTGGAATACTGCGGCGCGCCGAAAACGGCTTCAGGGAAACTGCGGCGAAGCAAGGAGTTAGAAGCGACCCCCCCGGAAAAGATCACGGGTAGGCGGTGCTCGCTTTGCGCATTTTTTGTAGCCTTTTTCACAGCTTCTGTTACCGAACGCAGCGCAAAATAGGCCGTCTCAGCCTCCCCTGCGCCCTTGTCGCGAAAGGCCTGGACCTGATTTTGGACCCCGGACAGAGAGAAAGCGCAGCCATTGACCCGTACGCGGAAGTAGTCGCCGCCGCTGAGCCCGCTGCAGGCCGTGTCCAACGCCTTGCCAGCCGGAAAATCCAGACCGAGCATCTGCCCTGTTCGATCAATGAGCTGTCCTGCGGAAATATCCGTTGTGCCGCCGAGTTTTTCACAGTCGATCTGGCCCTCAGCCGTGGTGCGGATCAAAAGCAGCTCCGTGGTGCCGCCGGAGAGATGCCAGGCAAGAAATCCCGTACCCAGAAGGTCCAACCGTCCTGCCGACCAAAGCACTGCGGCAATATGGCCTTGTTGATGCGAGAATTCATATATCGGCACATGAAGCGCAGCGGCCAGGACCCTGGCCTGGGATTCTCCCGCCAGAAAGCAGGGCATATAGGAACCTTCCACAGCTCTGGGTCGGGTACTGACGCCCACTGCAGAAACGGCGGCGGGGTCAAGATTTGCAAAGAGCCTGTCGGAAAGCTCCGGCAGGCGCTTGATATGAGAAAACAGGGCCTCCGATTGGCGAAGGCCCAATTCTCCTGCCTTTACCGGCAGGAGCCGGGATGTGTTTTCCCCGTTCTGCCCGTCAAAGGCGGCAATGGATGTGGTATAATTACTGGTATCAAAGCCGAGCGTAATCATGCTTCCGGCCTCTGATCGCGTGAAAAGGCGCCCAAGATTCCGTTGACGAACGAGACAGTTTCCGGCTCCTCATATTTCTGGGCCAGCTTGACAGCCTCATTGATCGCTACGTTCATGGGAACGTCCTCCACATAGAGCGCTTCAAACATAGCAAGCTCCATCACCGCGCGGGCGAGCCGGGAAATGCGGCTGACGTTCCAGCCGATGGCGTATTTGGCGAGATACCCCTCCAGCTCCTTGCGGCGGGCACAGACCCCCTCTACCACGGCGGAGATATAGCCGCGCTGCTTTGCATTGGGCTGTTCGGCATAGACCTCGTTTTCGTCAGCAAGCAGTGCGTAGTAGGTCTCATCAAAGCGGGTTTCCAGGACGGTCCGCGCATCCTCACCGGTACTATGCACTGCATAAATCAGGTGGACGGCAATCTCTCTTGCGGTGGACCTGGTCATACGCTGTGCGCTGTTCATCCCTGCTTCCCCATGGAAATGCCTGTGACGTTCACATCCACACGCGCGACCTTGAATCCGGTCATGGATTCCACTGCGTTTGTGACAGCCTTCTGCACGTTCCTTGCAATCTCCACAACAGAATGTCCATAGACCACCACAAGTCCGCAAACCAGCTCCACATCCTCACCCAGGGTGACATGGATGGCTTTTCGATCATTTTTCTGGCTTACCACACCCTCGACGTCCCGAATGGCGGCGGCAGCGATCGTGTTGATCACATCCTCGTTGATATTGACCGTGCCGTTATCGAGCTCCTTCGTCATGTAATCTTTGTATTCACCCATGGTATGTTCCTCCTTTTGTGCATGATACAGTATCTTTTATTCATTGTATCACAAATTGGAAAAAAAACAACCGGAAATTTCAATTTTATGATTCTATTTTACCTCGATCACGCGAATCTGCGAGAGGTCGTAATCAGTTTGCGACAGGATCACGTCCGTCAATACGGCGACATCCGTCTCGGAGAGGTCCTGAGATGCAACAGCCAGGTCAATTCCGTCATCCTTCATATATGCCACGCAGTCTTCGTAGCCCTTAGATATGATGAGACTTTCGATGGAGGCTTCCGCAAGCGACATCTTTACAATGTTTTCAAGCTGGAGCGTGCTGGCGCTCACATCTTCATTTTCTCCGGCGTAGGAGATTGTCTCCTGAATCAGATGAACCGCGCTGTCCCGGCTCTGCTGGCGACTCAGCCGCATTTGGGCAAAGACCTGCTCCGCAGTCTGCGTTTCCCCGGTGCCTTCGTTTGCAAGCTCCTGCTCGCCGCTCTGCACATGGGCCATAACGAGCGTCGCATCATTGAGCACCTTGGTTTGATCGAGCGTAGACACAAGGTCTACGGCATGTCGGTCTTCATAGCGCCAGTTCAGATAAATGCCTCCGCAGACGAAGACCAGAACGGCGGCGACGATGGCGTTGCGTTTCCAGGTTTTCATGTTCATTCCCCTTTACTTCATTTTCACAACAGTGATTTGATCGGTCCCCAGCCCCAGTAGCGCTGAGACGGCGGCGCAGAGCTGATAGCGAACAGTCTCGTCCGCACCGCCCTCGGCCACGATTAACGCGCCTTGAAAGACCGGATAGACCGTGCTCACAACGGCTGGTTCATTGTATGCGCTGCCCCGGTCTACCATGACGGTCTTTTCCTCGGAGGAAAGACTGCTGCGCTCCCCTTCCTCGGTTTCAGTCCGGGTCTTGTCCGTCTGATAGCTCGCCGCAGGACCGGATTTCAGTGTCAACATCACGCGGACCCTGCCCGCGCCGTGGATCTGGCTCAAGGCAGCCTCGAGTTCCTGTTCCGTACGGCGGCAGTATTCCATTCCGTTGTCCTGCGCAGCGGGTTCCGTCTGAACCGGGTCAAAACTTCGTTGCGGCTCCTCCTGTTTTTCATGGGAGGGCCAGAGCATGAGAATCACTCCCAAAAGCACAATTAAAATCGGATATTTGTAGCGTTCCAAAAAAGCCGGCAGCTTTGCCGGGAGCTTCCATTCCAGCTTCATCCGCCAACCCACCTCTGTTTCTCCGGCGGAATGGCCAGCTCCCGGCTCAGAACATCGGACAAGGCCGCACGCTTGTCCTCAGTCCAGCTTCCAGTCAGACGGAGACTGTCCGGAACAAAGGCACCGGCCTCAGTCCGGGCTGTAACGGTGCAGGTCAACTGCATGCCGAGGGATTTGCCCTTCTCTTCCACCCAGGCGGCGGTCTGCTCTTCCACCAAGCGGCGAAGCAGGGCGTCATTTTTCTCCCGGGCCGCCTCGGCGCGTTCTGCTTTCGTCATTCCTGTCATCAGATCCGGCAAACGGGAGAGATCCACACGCAACAGCGGCCGGACCGTCGTCAAAATCATCAGGCAGCCGCCACAGAGGGTCACAGCGCGGGCAGCCCGTTTTCCGCGCAGAAGCGCGCCAGCCAACGACACAAGAAAGCCGCAGAGGACCAGGCGCAGAAGATATGCTTTGATGGCAGTCATGCGTTCACCGTCCGAATACAAAGTACGAGGATCATCAAAGAAAGCAGGCAGGCAATTCCTGTCAATGCAAGCACAAGTCCCATGGCCTGCGTCAGCTTTTCCAGCAAACCGGCCTGGCTTCCCTTCCCGAACAGACCGCAAAGCGCCGTGGCAAGCTTAAGAAGCAGATATTGCAGACCGATTTTGAAAAACGGACCCAGACACAGGCCCAGTACTGCAAGCATCCCATAGAGCCCCGTTGAGGTGCGAAGGAGGGCTGCGGCGCTCAAAAGTGAGCCGGAAGCGTCGGAGACGATGTTTCCTACCACGGGGACCATCCCCGAAATGGCAGACCGCAGGGACCGAAGCTTTTGCGCGTCCACCACACCGGAGACGAGACCTGTTAGCGTCAGCACGGCGGAGTATCCCCACATGACAGCCTTGACGGATGTGACCAGCATCCATTTCACGAAGCTTCGGAACTGTGCAAACTGCGTCAGCCCGAAAGCAGACTCTGCCACGCTCATCATCAGAAACAGATACAAAAGCGGCACAAGCAGTCCCGAGACAAGACTCAGAAGCAAGTCAAACAGCACAATCCCGAGCCCCGAGACAGCCATGGAGGAGAGGTTGCCCGAGGCAGCCATCAGAGTCGCCATGCCGGGAAGCAGCAGGCTCGTGTAATGGTGCAGCTCACGGATTGTCTCCGTTCCAAGTGCGATCATGGAGCCAAAGGAAGTGGTACAGGCCGCTGCGATCGTCAGCGCACCCACAAGCGGAACGGCCGCCTTTCCCTGTGGGTTGTCCTCCAAAAGCGCGCAGAGGAGAGCGGCGGCGAGAATCAGGCCGAGGGTTCTCAGGCCTTCGTCGAAACCCAATGCTTTAATGTTGCCCAAAGTATCGGCCAGAAGACGAAGTACCCGAGTTCCGAACCCCTCCACAGCCCCGTCATACGGCCCGATTTCTCCGATGATGTCTCCCGACAGCCCCTGCTCCGGGTCAAGCCCTTCCAGAAGCGCGGTGTTTACGTCCTCGGCACAGACCGGCAGGATCAGTAGCGCAAGCAGCAGAATCGCCCCTGCCAGGGCAGACAGCGCCCTCATACCAGCACCTCGATCAGCGCCAGAACCGCCTGGAGCAGCGGCAGACTGACCACCAAACACAGCAGCCCGCCGCCAAGCTCTACCAGCTTCGCAAGCGCGGACTGTCCCGCGTCTGTGCAGACCGCTGAGCTAATCTCCGTGAGAAGGCCAAGACCCAAGCATTTCCACAACGGGGCGGTGAGTTTTCCGTCCAGCTGCGCCCGCTCGGCCAGAGAACGGGCAAGCGACAGGACAGGCTCCACGTAGGAGAGCAGCAGCCCCGCCCCGAGCGAACAGGCACAGAGAGTCAGGACAAGCGATAACTCCGGACTCTGTTTTTTGATCACAACGGTCAGTAATGCAGCCACCATTGCGAGGGCCGAAAGCTGAAACGATACTGCCATCAGAAATGAAAGAGGTCCTTGACCAGGGAGAAGAGGTCCGCAATTTTCTCCACAACGATCATCAATACGACCACAAGCCCTGCCAGCGTGGTCATCGTGGCCTGTTCCTCGCGCCCGGAACGCACCAAAACCTGATTGAGGATGGAAATAATGATCCCAACGGCGGCAATCTTGAAGATGAGATCTATTTCCATCAGATCACCAATACCAGCACCGCTGCGCCGGCAGTGAGACCGAGGATTTCATAGGTCCTGCATCGGCCCTGCATCTGCGCGCCAAGCTCATCGCTCAGCCGATTCAGCTCCGACGAGACAAGCGCAATCTGACGAAGCTGTCCCTCGCGGTCGAAGCAACCAAAGCCGTCGAACAGCCGCTCCAGATCGGCATGCGCCTGCTCCGGCAGTACCAGTCCCGCCTTGACGCAGGCACGGCGCGTCATGCCCTCGGAAGCAGTCTCCGGACATCCCCTCTCCCGGGAAAGCTCCTCGAAAAACGCGCGGACCGCCGCACAGCGCCCCTCTCCCGCCCGACGGCACAGTGGAACAAACGGTGTTGCGGCAAATCGAATTTCCGCCGCGATCAGTTCCAACGCGGCGTTCAGGTCCCGAAGCTGCTCATGGGTGCGCTTCAGGCGAAGGGCGGCATGCAGCCCCGCCCAAAAAGAGGACGCCAGGATCATCCCGGTCCCGGCAATCTTGATCATTTCCATGGTTCATCCTTTCACACTGTATGCTCCGGTCCGGTCGGAGCAGAGCGACATTTTCAAATATCCTCGCATCCAACAGCAAACGATAGATTGGTCGTCGGAGCAGATCCGCCATATCTTTAGCATGGGCCGTGGCAAAAAAACGGACACCGCAGTAAGAGGCGCGGGTCAACGCCTCCACGTCGGCCGTGGCGGTGATCTCATCCACAGCAATCCAGTCCGGGGCCATGGAACGTACCAGCAGCTCAATTCCCGCTGCCTTTGGGCATGCGGAAAGAATATCCGTGTGCCTTCCCACGCAAAACTGAGGCTGTCCAGCCCGACAGGCCGCCAGTTCCCCACGCTCGTCGATCAAGCCAACCCGTCTTCCAAAGCGATCTGAGGTTTGCCGCACCAGGTCTCGCAAAACTGTGGTCTTCCCCGCCCCGGGCGGGCCAAGAATCAGCGTAGAGGCCGGATGCGCCCAAACAAAGCTCGTAACTGCTTCCGCGCATCCGATCCGTTCCCCGGCAAGGCGAAGATTTAAGGCCTGAAATGCACGGATCGTTCGGAGCTCTCCGTTTTCCAGACACACGGTTCCGCACAGGCCCAAACGGTGCCCCTCTGGCAGCGTAATATAGCCTTGGCGTATTTGATCTTCCACGGCATAGACGGAGTTGCCGGAGGCACGACGGACGATTTCCTCCAGCAATTCCGCCGTAGCGGGCGGGAGATCCGGGGTTCTGAGATCCAGTTCCCGCATTTCAGTCACCCAGCTCACCGGACTGCCAACACGGAATCGAAGCTCCTCCACACGGTCTCCGCGTTTATCCAGCAGATCCTTGAGCACACGGCGATACGGCTCAGGAAACAGCAGCGGAACCGCTTCCATTCGTTTGTCCATTGTTCATCACCTGGACAATCCTATGCGGCCTCGGGGTTCCATATGCGCTGCCGGCGAGAGAGAATCAGACCCATGTTTTGCGATCAAAAAAAAGAAGCAGAGGAAAACCTCTTGCTTCTTTTTTTAATGATGGAATCGGATATTATATCGTCATCTTTTGACTCTGCCGTGGTTGAACTTGTTCCACAGGGGACCTGAAATGCAAACAGAGGAATAACAACCACAGACGATGCCGATGCAGATGGGCAGAGCAAAGTTACGGATGGAGCTGACGCCCATAATCAGGAGCAGAACCATGACGATCAAGGTGGTGACTGTGGTGTTGACGGAACGGGTCATGGTGTCCCAGATCGAAGTATCCACGATCTCAGCAAAGTTGCCGGTCCTCATAATCTTGCGGTTTTCACGGATCCGGTCGAAGACAACGATGGTGGCATTGATGGAGTATCCCAAGATTGTCAGCGCCGCCGCAATGAAGTTGATGTTGAAGGGAATGCGGAAAATTACATAGAAGCTCAGCATAACAAGCAGGTCATGTACCAGGGCACAGACCGCCGCTACGCCGGATCTAAACTCAAAGCGGAAAGCAATGTAGACCAAAATCAGGAGCACCGCCACAAGGGAGGCCGTGAAGGCAGCCCTGGAAAGGTCCTTTCCCACGGAAGCGGACACGCGCTCCACCTGATAGCCCTGCTCAATGTTGACTTCGTATTCCTCCGCGATGGCATTCCGGACAGACTCCACCTCTTCGTCGGTCAGCTCCAGCGCCTTAATCCGCAGACCGTTCTGACCGGAGGATGTGACAGCGGAGGGAGCCTTGCCGATTGCGCCCTGATAGAGCTCGGCGGCCCGGTCGGTAACGGTCTTGTCCACATTCACGGGAAGCTGGAACTCAAAGGTGGTGCCGCCCACAAAGTCGATATCGAAATTGAACAGTCCCTGCACGCCGCAGAGGGTGAGGATCAGGCTCACCAGGCCCACGGAGATCAGGAGCAGAGAGAGTATGCCGAAAAGCTTAAAATGCTTTGTAAAGCTGAAGCCTCTGAACTTATCGATCATGTCAGCGCCTCCTTTCTTACGCGCAATAGAGCTTGAGATTGGTGATCTTCAAGCCCACGGCGGTCTTGAGCAGGACCTTGGTCATGACCAGCATCACCAGCATGGACAGCGCCACGCCGATCAGCAGGGTCACAGCAAAGCCGAGGATCGTACCGGAGCCCTGCCACAGCAGGACGAAGCCGGCAATCATGGTAGTCACGTTGGCATCAATGATGGCCAAAATGGCGCGCTTATAGCCGGATTCGATGGCAAACCGCAGGGTCTTACCCATACGGAGCTCTTCCTTGATCCGCTCATAGATAATCACGTTTGCGTCCACAGCCATGCCCACAGTCAGAATGATGCCAGCAATGCCGGGCAGACTGAGATTGACATGCAGAACGGAAATCGCCACGGCAAAGAGCGCGGCATAGGTGGTCAGCGCTACGCAGGAGATCACACCCATCAGCCGATAGACGGCAATCATGAAGATCATGACGAGAATCAGACCGATCAAGCCCGCCAACAGACTGGTGGAGAGGCTCTTCTCACCCAGGCTCGCGCCGATTGTCTGCTGCTTTGCAGTGGAAAGCTCAAAAGGCAGCCGTCCGGCAGAGATGATTTTGGCAAGATAACGGGCCTCCTCCTCGGGGTTCTCGGCGCTGCCGATGGAAATGATGACAGAATCTGTGTCCAGCTCCTCGTTGACGTAGGGAGCGGAAATCTCCTTGCCGTCCATCTGGATGGCAAGATAGTTCTTTCCATCGCCGCGGGCGAGCACCTTCTGGGATGCCTCGTGCAGCTTCTCACGTCCCTCGGGGGTCAAGTCGAGCTTGACATGGGGACGGCTGAGGCCGGTTGAGTCCGTGGGAGAGTTTTCATATTCCGCGCCGGCAACCTCGGAGCCGGTCAGCCACACGGTGCCGTCGGCGTCCACAAAGCTGACAACAGCAGTGGCGCCTAACTGCTGGACGGCCTTCTCGGGGTCCTCCACAGAGGGAATCTCCACCACGAGTCGACGCTCGCCGGAAATGTAGCAGCTGGCCTCCGTGTAGCCCAGGGCATCCAGTCGCTGCTGCATCATGGTTCTTGCGACCTCCATGCCCTCAGCCAGATTGTCCGTTTCAAAATCGTCGGGGATGACCGCTTCATAGGTGATCTCGGAGCCGCCTACAAGATCCAAGCCGAGGACGACACCCTCGGAGGCAGGCTTCACAACGTTTCCCGCGCCGTGGAGGGCCAAAAAGAGCAGCCCAGCCACCACGAGGACCACGATCACCAACGTGAAAATGGATTTTTTCATGTTCCTTTCATACCTCCTATTCGGATTCTACGGTATTATACAACAAACTCCCTTTTACGTCAACAAAAAAATCGGACGTCCGAAGACGTCCGATTTTTTAACTCGTCATGTACGGGCGGTAAGGACTACTTCTTTTCGGAAGCAGCAGCGGCAGAGAACAGTTTTTTTCTGACCGCGCCTACGGCGGCCAGTATGCCGCCGCCCACAAGAACCAGATCGGCAAAGCCAGCCATCACAAGGTAGCGAACACCGGGATTGGCCACAGCCTCCGGATTTTCGCCGGTCCAGGCCTTATGCAGAAGGACCATCGCAAAAATCGTGAAGCCCAGGCCGAGTATGGCAAGCACTATGCCGTAGATCAGCATGGAGATGTTCTTATCCTCCGAGAAGCCCAGGATGCGGGCAATCGCTGGGGCCAGGATCACGTTGAGCGCAACCTCAACCAGGAAATTCACACCAATCAAGCCTACAATGGCAAAGGAGAAGGTGGATTCTGCACCGCTCCCAACGGCCCATTCGCCGATGGTTTCCCAGAAGAAGAGCACACAGCCGATCAAAAACACGCCGGTATTCACCACGGGACAAACCAGCGCGGCGGCCAGTACTGCGGCATATTTGTTGAACCGTTGCAAGAGCTGATAGACCGCGCCGGCGGCCAAGCCGGCCAGCACACCCTTGGCAATGACAGTCACAACGGTCCCAATCGCGTTGACTGTGAGGAAGGGGGCGGCGTCACCGGAGAGCAGAATGACAACGGCATTGACCAAGCCGAACCAGGCGCCATACCAAACGCCCAACATGGCCGCGCCGATCACGATGGGAACCAGGGCCAGATTAATGTTGAAAGTACCGAATTTGATGGCCGTACCCAGAAGGGCCAGGACGACGACGACAGCGGTCAGCATAGCTGCGAGGGTCAGCTTGCGGACATGTTCTTTTTCCGTTCTGCGGTCACGCATCAAGCTTGTGGAGGTGGTATTTTGACTCATATTCTTTTCCTTTCTGCTGCTGTTTCACCCTGATGTTGAATACAGCGCATAAGCAATATACCATAAAAGAGTCTATTTGTAAAGCAAAAATCTCCGTCATTTCTGACGGAGATTTGTTTGCGATAATCAGGAGAAAATCAATAGCCTCTTCTTTTGTTCTTGCGAGCTGCCTCGCTCTTCTGCTTCCGTTTCAAGCTGGGGCTGACATAATGCTCACGCTTGCGGACTTCCTGCTGGATGCCGGCCTTCTGCACGCTGCGCTTGAAACGCTTGAGAGCATTCTCCAAGGACTCGTTTTCCTTGACCTTGATTTCAGACATTGATTTCCCTCCCTCCGACACGTCCGGCTAAATCCTTGACGCTTTCAGGGCCTTTTCAAAAGGCGAGGTTATTATACAGGGCTTTTCGTCAAATGTCAAGTGTAAAATCTCTAATTATTGAATATTTTGTGGCATGAAGGTAACTGTTCAGCTCATACTGAACTGAAATACAGGAGTTGAGGACTGAAAGACA
>CALYTU010000036.1 GCA_945487445.1 uncultured Clostridia bacterium
TAAGCGGAATAATCTTTTCAAAGGAAAGCTTCGCTGTGGTGAATGTGGTCATGCCATGAACCTGCGCAACAAGAACACTCACGGGAATCGGACCGAGTGGTATATCTGTTATATGCATGAGCACTATAACTCTTCTTATTGCCCTAAGAAAGGCATCAAACGCACTGACTTGGATTCCACGGCTTTGCGGCTGATACAGTCTCAAATCCAGTTACTGACAGATGCACAGGAAACATTTCGTCAGCTCAATCAGCAACCTGCAAGTAAGACCAGATATAGGATTTATCAGGATCAAATCCGAGATGTCAGAAAGCAGATTGAACGATACATGGAACAGAAGGCTGCCCTGTATCAGAAATATGTTGATCTGGATATTTCCGAACGGGAATTTATGGTACAGGCAGAAGAATTGTCAGCCAAGGCAGATGAACTGCGTATCTTCCTCGCGGAGCTGGAAAAGAATGCGCAAAAATACAGTACCGAATATGCAGGGAGCAGCTACTGGAATGCACAAATCAGAAGGTTTAAGGAATGCACTGAACTCTCTGCTGAAATGGTCGATGCTTTCATTGATACTATGACACTGTACAATGACGGTCATGTGGAAGTGAAGTTCAAATATAGGGATGAAATGGAACACTTGTCATCCTTGATTGCTCTTCGTAGACGGGAGGTGGGAAAATATGCTGTTTAAAAAGGTGATGGCGCTGTATATTCGACTTTCTATTGAGGATGGAGATCTCAAGAAAAATACAGATAAAACGGAGAGCAATAGTGTCACCAACCAAAGAAAACTCCTGATGGATTATATTCAATCTCATCCTGAACTGTCAGAGTATGAACTACAGGAGTATTGTGATGACGGATATACCGGTACGAATTTCGAGCGACCACGGTTTCAGGAGATGATGGAAAATGTTAAGCGTGGACAGATTCATTGTATCATAGTAAAGGATCTGTCTCGTTTTGGCCGTGAGTATTTGGAGGTTGGGGCTTATCTGGAATTGATCCTGCCGCTGTTTGGTACACGATTCATATCTGTCAATGATGCATTTGACAGTAACCGTTATGTCGGGACTACCGGAGGCATGGAGTTAGCTCTCCATAATCTGATCAATGGTATGTACAGCCGGGATTTGTCTGTAAAAGTTCGCTCTGCAATCAAGACCCGAAATCGTCGTGGTCAGTATTGGGGCGGTTTTGCGTTCTACGGATATGAACTTTCTCCGGAAGATAAACACAAGCTTGTGGTGGATGAAGAGGTCCGTCATATTATTGTGAAAATCTTTGAACTATGTATTGAAGGTTTCAGCACAATGCAAATTGCGCAGAAACTCAACGGAATGAATGTTCCCTGTCCTGCAGAGCACAAAAAACGCAAAGGACAGAAATATAATGGCCGGATGATAGAAAGCACCTGCATTTGGATTGGCAGCACTGTACGGAAAATCCTTAATGATGAGCGCTATACCGGAAAGATGATTACAGGCACGCGGGAGACGGATGGAATCCGTTCCACCAAGATGCGTTCCATTCCCAAGGATCAGTGGTTTGTAGTAGAAGACGCCCACGAAGCCATTATCACACAGGAAATGTTTGACGCCGCTGCTGCTTCTCTCAAATCGAGAATACGAACGGTCAACGAAAATACCGCCGGAGACCGAAAAAACAATTTATTTGTCTGTGGTTTTTGCGGGAGAAAATTGCAAAAATCCACTGGGAAGCAAATTCATTTGTATTGCATGAAAGGACGCAATGATTCTTCCTCTATCTGCGGAGGCATTCACGAAGAGTGGGATGCATTACAACAAAGTGTTTTATCAGTGGTTCGTTCCCATGCCGGCATTATGTTGGATAACGCAGACCAATATGTGAAAGAGCATATCACAGAAGAAACACGCTTAGGGGGCGAGATTAGACGTATGGAAAGTAAACTCGCTTCCTTGAGAGTCAGAAAGGCTACTCTATATGAGGAATATAGAAAAGGTCATTACTCAAAAGAGCAGTTCATGCGTATGCAACATGAAGATCAGCGCACAATTGAAAAATTGGAATCGCAAATCAAACGTGACCGGTCTCGAATGGAAAGTATGAAACATGAAATTGATCGGGCTCAAAAAACAATTACGAGAGCAACGGAACTTTTACCGCTGCACACTTATGATCCGAATGTGATCAGGAAATTTGTCTCTGAAATTAGAGTGTTTGGAAATCATCGCTTGGAAATTTCTTTTACGCACAAGGATATGTTTGCGTCTGGAAATGATGCCGTATCACTTACTCAATAACGATGAAACTGACCGGTTTTTATGCAACTTGGTTTTATTATATCAAAAGGGGTTCTAATTTTGTCACATTTGAATCGTGTTTGGACCCCTTGAAAACCCTGATATAATCAGGAAAAATAAAACTTGGTTAATACTTGACACAAGCAGAAGGCTGGGTCACGGGTATGGCGGTCAAGATGTTCACGATTGCCGGCCCTGTCATCGTCTACGGTACGCTGGCAAGCGTTCTGTACGGGGTGATCTATTGGCTTTGCACCATGTAGGTCTTCAGGCTTTCGGCAATCACCCGGGATGCTTGCAGCGGTTCAGGTCATCTCCGTCAGCTCGAGGCCGGGGTTCTTGCGCTTGGTGAAATCAATGGCCCAGAAGGAAGAGAAGACCAGAAGCTTCCTGCCCCGGTAATCCTCCAGCAGCTCCACATCGGAGCTCAGGTTCAGATCTTTCTCTTGCACGGGGCTGGCAGTAATGAAGCGCAGCTCCTCATAGGGAAGGCTCTCCATCCGCAGCTCCACGCCGTATTCGTTCCGCATCCGGTACTGGAACACGTCGAATTGCAGGGTGCCCACGACGCCCACGACGACCTCCTCCATGCCGGTCTCCGGCTTCTTGAAGATCTGAATGGCGCCCTCCTGGGCGATCTGTTCGGTTCCCTTAATGAACTGCTTGCGCTTCATGGTGTCTTTGGGGCTCACCCGGGAAAAATGCTCCGGGGCGAAGGTAGGAATGCCGGCGAAGCGGAACTTTTGGCCGGGGACGGTGATGGTATCTCCGATGGCGAAGATGCCGGGATCGAAGACGCCGATGATGTCGCCCGCGTAGGCCTCCTCCACGATCTCCCGTTCCGAGGCCATGAGCTGCTGGGGCTGGGAAAGACGCATCTTTTTGCCCGCCTGGACATGGTAATACTCCGCCTCGCGCTGGAACTGCCCGGAGCAGATGCGCATAAAGGCCAGCCGGTCCCGGTGGGCTTTGTTCATGTTCGCCTGAATTTTGAAGACGAAGGCGGAAAAATCGGGGGAGAAGGCGTCAATCAGCCCGCAGTCCGCTGTCCGGGAGAGGGGAGGTGGGGTCATCTGCAGAAACGCCTCCAAAAACGGCTCCACGCCGAAATTAGTCAGAGCCGAACCGAAAAAGACGGGGCTGAGCTCGCCCGCCCGGACCTCTTCCATGTTGAACTCCCGGCCTGCCGAGAGCAGCTCCACATCTTCAATGAGCTGGCTGTGTTTCCCGGCGCCGATGATCTCGTCCACCGCCTCGTCATAGAGGTCGATCTGTCTCGTTTCGGCCTTGCTTTTGCCGGACAGACCGGAGAAGAGGAGAAGCTGGCTTCTCTGGCGGTCATAAACGCCCCGAAATTCCTTGCCGGAGCCGATGGGCCAGTTCATCGCGCAGGTTTCGATACCCAACTCCCGCTCCAGCTCGTCGAGCAGGTCGAATGGGTCTTTCGATTCGCGGTCCATTTTGTTGATGAAGGTGAAGATGGGAATGTGACGCATGGCGCAGACCTTGAAGAGCTTGCGCGTCTGCGCCTCAACGCCCTTGCTGCCGTCAATGACCATGACGGCCGAATCCGCGGCCATTAGGGTGCGGTAAGTGTCCTCGGAGAAGTCCTGGTGGCCCGGGGTGTCCAAAATGTTGATGCAAAAGCCGTTATACTGGAACTGCATCACGGATGAGGTCACGGAAATGCCGCGCTGCTTTTCGATTTCCATCCAGTCGGAAACGGCGGCGCGAGTGTTCTTCTTGCCCTTAACCGCGCCGGCCTGCGCAATGGCGCCTCCGTAGAGCAGAAATTTTTCGGTCAGAGTGGTCTTGCCGGCGTCGGGGTGGGAGATGATCGCAAATGTCCTCCGCCGGGAGATCTCCTGCTGTAAAGTTGCCATGATGGTCTCCTTTTCACATTCTTTCGTTATGATCGCATAATTGTTCTTCGCAACGTGTTCGTATCTTACATTGGGATCTCCTCGGTTTTCAGAATATGTGGGAACCTTTGTTCACTGTCTGCCTGCTATCATACCACAGCTTCCTTGGAAATACAAGAAAAAACAGTTGCTTTTTTTGCCGGAAGCGGTTACAATAAAATAGATAACCAAAAACAGACATGGAAGCAAAGGCGGTGAGAGAGCATGGACAAGCGGGAACGACCCATTGTGGTCTTTGACTCCGGCGTGGGCGGCGTGAGCGTGCTGCGGGCCCTGGTGCGGGAGCTGCCGGACGAGGAATTTGTCTACTTCGGTGACTCTGCCAACGCTCCCTACGGGCCGCGCTCTACGGAGGAGATTCGCGCCCTGACCCTGGAGAACCTGACCCGCCTGAAAAACGACTATGATTTCAAAGCCGCTGTAATTGCCTGCAACACCGCCACCAGCGCCGCCATTGGGGCGCTCCGGGCCGCCTGGCCCGAACTGCCGATCCTTGGGATCGAGCCTGCGCTCAAGCCTGCCGCCGACCGGCACCCCGGCGAAACCGTGGTGGTTATGGCCACGGAAACGACCCTGCGGGAAGAGAAATTCGCCGCGCTGACGCTTCGGATGGCTGATCGCTGCCAGGTGGTCAGCCTGCCCTGCCCGGAGCTCGTGACCTTCGTGGAGCGGGGAGAAATCAACAGCCCTGACCTGGAGGACTATCTGCGCCGCGTCCTGGAGCCCTACGCCGACGGCCGGGCCGCCGCCGTGGTTCTGGGCTGCACCCATTTCCCCTTTGCCGCGGACGTATTGCGCCGGATCCTGGCCCCGGCTACGGAACTGCTTGATGGCAGCGAGGGAACGGCCCGCAACGCTCGCTCCCAGCTGGCGGAACGCTCCCTGCTGCGGGAATCAGGCTCCGGGCGTGTGACCTTCCTGAATTCCAGCCCGGACCCCGCGCTGATTGACCTGTGTCAGCGCCTTTTACAGACGGAGCCGCTTCCGCCTCTGCCTGAACGACTGATAAGGAGAACGCATATGGATCCCAAGGAACGATTTATCGCCATTTTTCGCCAGTACATCCAGCGGCAGGGAGCGGAGGACTTATTAGGCTTCCTGCTCCAGTCCGATTTTTTCGAGGCGCCTGCCAGCGCCCGTTACCACTCCGCCACACCCGGCGGACTTTGCCAGCACAGCCTGAATGTATATGACTGTCTCCGGGCCTACATGGCCAGGCCCCGTGTTCAGCAGCTGTACGGCCTGACCGGGGAGGACTACACTGAGCAGAGCATCGCCATCGTCGCCCTGCTCCACGACCTTTGCAAAATCGGCTGCTACAAGCCCGGCTTCCGAAATGTCAAGGACGAGCGGGGGGCCTGGCAGAAGGTTTCCACCTACAGTTTCGAGGATGCCTTTCCCTTCGGGCATGGTGAGAAATCTGTCTGGATGATTATGAAATATATGAAGCTCACCGATCACGAGGCTTTCGCCATCCGCTATCACATGGGCTTCTCCGGGGAAGAGGACAGCCGCACTGTGGGCCAGGCATTGGCAAAATTTCCCCTTGCCTTTGCCTTGAACGTAGCCGATTCCGAGGCAACGTATTTTCTGGAGACAACCCCCTGAGCAACAGGCTGCAAGGAGCTCCTGCCTAATGGCAGGAGCTCCTTGCGGCTTGAAAAAATATTGCTTTACGGAGAATCAGAATTTGCGGCGAACACCAGATAGGCCGTCTTTCCTTCATTGGGCGTGTAATCCTCGGCGGGGAAGAAGAGACCCCAATTTTCCTCGGTGCGCAGGTGGATGGCCCAATCCTCCGGCCAGGTCTGGGGCCAGGCGATGGGATGCGCCCGGGGTGCCCAAGTGATGACGCGATAGAGGCTTTCGCTGCCGGGGTCCAGGGACTCCATGCGGATCATCAGTCCCGTCTCCGCTTCACGCACATCGGCTTCCATCCCCTCGGACTGTGGCAAATTGGATAGCAGCCACTCCTGGATCGCCAGAGCGGTGCCGCAGTCTGTGGCATAGCAGATTGCGCTGTCCACCGTCTCAGCCTCCAGCTCCTCGGTCAGTGCATAGAGCGACGGTTCCTCAACCCGCAGCAGATCGAACAGACTCTCCGGGCTGAACTCCGTGTAGAGCAGGACCATTGCGTTTTCCCGGCTGCTGAGCGCCGCACAGAGTGTCCGGTCGCCCTCGGTGACGGGCTGCGCCGGAAGGCGCACACCTGCGGTGTTGCCGCCGTTTCGGTAGTAATCGGATTCCTCGGCTTCTGTCGGACGGAGGGCACAGCTCCCTGTTTCTACCGTTCCGCTCTGAGTCAGATTGGGCTTCAGTGTAAAATACTGATCGCTTCCTTCGTTCTGATGCGCCGGTTCCTCTATGGCGGCGGAAATGCTCTGAGGTGCGGATGTGGCCGCTTTGTCCGCCGAGGCGGAACCGTAAAGAGTCTGACCCAGTGGGAAGACCTTGAGCCCGACCAGCAACACCAGCACAGCGGCTGCGGCGCCGAGCGCCGTACCCGGCCCAAACCAGCGGCGAGTGGGTTTTTTGGCCTTGCCGGTGGCCTGATCAATGCGGTAGAGAACTCCCTTTTTTAGACCCTCCGGCGCGGGCTCGCCGAGATTCGCAACCCGCCGGTCCAGTCCGTTCAAGGTTTCTGCCAGTTGCCTGCAGGCAGGGCAGCCGTTGAGATGCGCTTGCAGCGCATCGGATTGTTCTCGGTCAATCGCGCCGTCCAACCGGGCGCTCATCAGAACCATGGCTTGTTCACAGGTCATCGCGCATCCCTCCCTTCTGAGGAAATAGACGCTTCTGACTCCGTTTTGTTCCCATTTTGCAATAATTTATTTCGGAGCGCCACGCGCGCCCGGGAGAGACGGGACTTGACCGTTCCCTCTCGAAGCTGCAGGACCTCCGCAATCTCCGTGTAGCTCAGACCGTCGATGGCCCGCAGGGTGAGAATCTGCCGATATTCCACAGGCAGCGCGTTCATCGCTGCCGCCAGCGTGCTGCGATTCTCAGCCGCGATCAGCAGTTCCTCTGGCCCCATGCCCGGGTCGGGGAGATCAAGCTGAACGGTCTCCTCTTCGTCGCCCACGGAAGTCAGCGAGACGGTTGGCCGCCGCTTCTTTGCCCGAAGCCAGTCCAGACAGACGTTGGAGGTCAGCCGGAAGAGCCAGGTGGAGAAGGACGCTTCAAACTGGAAGCCGGACAATCCCCGCCAGGCCCGGAAAAAAGCCTCCTGGGCGAGGTCGAAGGCGTCGTCCGTGTTCCCGCTCATCCGCAGGGCCAGATTGAAGACCCTGTCCTGATAAGTCTCTACAAGGATACCGAAGGCGTCGTTATCCCCGGCAAGAACCTGTTTAATAATCGCTTTTTCGTCCATTATTCTAAATCCCTCTGGATCCCGCGGATCGTGCGATAGACGTCCTCCATCCCCGCGATCTTCGAGATCTGCTGCTTGTAGTAGTTGCTGAACGGCACCCCGCGCAGATACCAGGCGAGCTGCTTGCGGGCCTCCAGGCAGGCGATGTGCTCGCCTTTGTCCTCCCGGGCCAGCTCGATCTGCCGCAGGGCCAGCTCCATCCGCTCAGCCAGCGGCGGTCGCTCCGGTACGGGCAGACCTTCCAGAGCCGCACGAATCTGCGCAAAGAGCCAGGGGTCTCCAAAGGCTCCGCGCCCCACCATCAGGGCGTCCGCTCCCGTCCGATCCAGACAGCGGACGGCCGCCTCCGCCGAGACGATATCGCCGTTGGCGATCACGGGGATGGAGACGGTGCGCTTCACCTGCGCAATGATGTCCCAGTCCGCCGCGCCGGAATAAAGCATGGTTTTTGTGCGGCCGTGGACGGCAATGGCGGCGGCTCCGTTGTCCTGCACCGCTTTTGCCAGCTCCACAACGTTCATATGGCTCTTGTCCCAGCCCTTTCGGGTCTTGACGGTTACGGGGACGCTGACCGCGTCGCAGACTGCCCGGACAATCCTGCCCGCCAGGGCCGGGTCCTTCATCAGAGCCGAGCCCTCGCCGTTGTTGACAATTTTCGGCATGGGGCAGCCCATGTTGATGTCAATGTAGTCGCAGCCGCTGAGCGCCAGCGCCAGCTGAGCGCCGCGGGCCATAAACTCCGGATCGCAGCCGAAGATCTGGGCCCCGCAGAGGACACCCTCATTGCGCCGGAGCAGGGAAGCGGTCTTCTTGTCGCCGTAGCACAGGGCCTTGGCGGAGACCATCTCCGTCACCGTGGCACAGGCGCCCAGCCCGGCGCAGACTTCCCGGAAGGCAAAGTCCGTCACGCCGGCCATCGGCGCCAGGATCACGCCCCGGGGCGGAAAAAGCTGCTTCATAGATCCACCTCGCAAGTTTGTCCTTCCATTATACTACATGGGCCGCGAAAATGCAAAGGGAAACAATCTTTTTTGAAGAAACAGTTACAAAGGTTTATTTCTTGACATATTGACGGAAGCTTGCTAAAATTCGGCTTGTATCGGAAACCAGAACCTGGACATAGTCTTATACTATTATCCAATAAAACCATTTCATATCTTTGCGGACAGATTTGCGCCATACATCGTTGTCGTCCTTGCCGGGCGTCAAGCCCGCCTGCGTCCTCCGCCTCGTCTGGCACAAATCTGCCTCGCAAATCTTTTGAAAGCATTTTATCGGATAATAGTATGAGCGGTTATCTCTGTAAACACCGGGGAGAACCGGAAATATGAAATCAAAGCAGCACGGGTGCTCCCGGAGCGCCCGTGCTGCTTCAAAATATGGGCCTGTGCGCCTATTCCAATTCGTCGAGGTTTTTGGAAAAGCTCTCCAGACAGTGGGACATGAACCAGTCCAGCTCCGGCAGGCGCATGGCCTCCAGAGCCATGCGGGTTTGCTCGGCCGCGGAGGCGAATTCGTGGTTTCCTGCCTTCAGCTCCTCCACGCATTTGATATGGGCTGAGAGCTTGTCTGCGGCCTTCACAATGTCCCGGCTCACGGGATCACTCTCAAAGATCAGAGGGGCCATGCTCGCCCGCAGCTTTTCGGGCAGCATCGCCAGGAGCTTCTCGCCGCTGACCTGTTCCACCTGCTTATAGGCGCTGCGGATTTCCAGATTGTAGTATTTGATCGGGGTTGGCAGATCGCCGGTCAGGATCTCCGAGGCGTCGTGATAGAGGGCCGCTGTGGCGCAGCGCTCCGGGTCCGCCTCCAGGCCAAGAATGTCCCGGCGGATCAGCGCCAGACTGTGGGCCAGCACCGCCACCTGATGGCTGTGCTCTTGAATATTCTCGGGAAAGGTGTTGCGCATCAGTCCCCAGCGGGTGATGTACCGCATCCGGGACAGAAGGGCGTAGAATTGATACTGCATCAAATGGACTCCTTTGTTTACATCTCACCGAGGGCGAACATTATCGCCGTCAAGGCTGCAAGCGGTGCAGTCTCGCAGCGGAGAATCCGGGGGCCGAGGGTGCAGATTTTCATCCCGGCGGTTTGGGCCTGGGCAATCTCATCCTCGGAGAAGCCTCCCTCCGCCCCGGTCATCAAGCTGACGGTCAGCGCCTGCGCGGGGCCGCTGCCGAGCTCCGAAAGAGCGTCCCGAAGCGAGTATTGCGCCTCGTTCTCATAGCAGAGGATCGGTACTGCCCTCTGCAAAGCCTGCGCCAGCGCTACGGCGTAGGAGCCGACCGCCCGGATAGCAGGGATTACCCCACGTCCCGACTGCTCGGCGGCGGCACGGGCGATTTTCTGCCAACGTTCCAGCTTCTTCTCCAGGGCTTTGCCCTCGGGGCGGGAGACGCAGTATCGGCTTGGAAAGAAGTTGAGCTCCGCGGCGCCGAGCTCCGTGGCTTTCTGGATCACATGCTCGGCCTTGTCCCCCTTGGGGAAGGCCATCCAGACCGAGACCGCCGCCTTTGCCTCCGCGGGGCAGGGACGTGCGACTCCGGCCGTCAGGGTCAGCCCCTCCGCAACCGTGCAGGGGCAATCAGTCCCACGTCCGTCGCAGAGGGTCACAGCCTCCCCCGGGCGAAGCCGCAGCACCCGTGCGTGGTCCGCGTTTTCCCCGGTCAGTGTGTATGCGGTTCCTTCCGCCGGAAGCGTATCAACGAAAAAACGTGCCATGAAATCCGCCTTTCTGTGGCGCGTTCGCGCCTGTCATTGCGAAATATGCGCGTGGTTGTGGATGTGGTCCTCGCAGTAGCAGCGGTAGCCTGCGCACTTGGAGCAGTAGCGGAAATCCAGATCGGGATTTGTCAGCTCCGTCCGCCCGCAGACCGTGCAGCGAAACCGGGCGTTTCCGGCGGCGTTTCTGTCGCCGCCTCGGTTGGGATAGACGGTCTTCTGCTTCATTGCCCGCTGGAAGCTCTTCCGGGTGGGATGATAACGGAGGAAATCCGGCAGGAGGTTGGCAGCCTGTCTGCCGAAAAACAGCAGGTAGTTGACCACCGACACCAGGGGCAGCAGCCAGCTAAGATTGCCGAAGCCATGTGCCATGTGGGAGATCCCCTGAATTGTGTCGTAGAGGATAAAACCAAGGTCGACCCAGGCCATCCATTTCATTTTCGCCGGGATCACAAAATAGATCCGAATTTGCTGGTCCGGCATGAGCGTGGCCACTGCCAAAAAGAGACTAAGGTTGACATAAATCGAGTCTGCCCGGCCGCCCAAAACCAGGGCTGCCACATCGGAAAGCAGAATGCCGAGCAGGTAAAAGCAGTTGAAGCGCAAAGCGCCCCAGTGCTGCTCCAGAATGCTGCCGCACCAGTAATAGAAGAACAGGCCGATTCCACCCCAGAGAAGCCCTTGCCCGTCCTCCACCATGTAGCAGAGGGGATAGGTAATCAGCCGCCAGACCTGCCCGTGGAGGATCTCCTCGCCGTTGAAGATCAGCATGGAAGAAAACAGCGGATCACTCCGGGTGAGGGAATCGAGCAGATAGACCAGCAGGTTGCCGATGGCGATGTAAAGCATCAGATTGGGGACGCCTTTGTTACGATTGCGATAAAAAAACCGGTTGATTTTGCTTTTGAGCTTTGTCATACAATCACTTCCATATAGATTGCTATCAGTATAACCCATCGAACGTCTTTTTGCAAGGGGAATTGTTCGCCGCGCAGGGTCCGTCGTGTCAGCCGGAACGGAGAATGGAACAGGAGAGACAAAAGCTTGGATGTCGTTTTGCTCCGATTGCCTTCTGCGATTGTCTGTTCGGCTGATTGCAATTCGCACAGCATGATTTCCTTTCTTCCTGCAAATCCTTGCTTGCCGGACAGTGACAGACAAAACCGGGTCCCGTCCAAAGGATGGGACCCGGCTGTTACGCAGTGCAATCAGGCCTTGCCGGCGCAGCCCAGGACGTCGATCAGCTTGTGGCGGACCAATTCCTTGATGTTGGCGCGGGCGGGCTTGAGGTACTGACGGGGATCAAAGTGATCGGGATGCTCGTTGAAGTAGGCGCGGATCGTGCCGGTCATGGCAAGACGCAGATCGGAGTCGATGTTGATCTTGCAGACGGCGGAGCGGGCGGCCTGACGGAGCTGCTCCTCGGGGATACCCACGGCGTCAGGCATCCGGCCGCCGTTGGCGTTGATCATGGCAACATAGTTCTGGGGGACGGAGGAGGAGCCATGGAGCACGATGGGGAAGCCGGGCAGGCGCTTGGTGATCTCCTCGAGGACGTCGAAGCGCAGGGGAGGCGGCACCAGAATGCCCTTTTCGTTGCGGGTGCACTGGGCGGCGGTAAACTTATAGGCGCCGTGGGAGGTGCCGATGGCGATGGCCAGAGAGTCGCAGCCGGTCTTGCTCACGAACTCCTCGACCTCCTCGGGACGGGTGTAGGAGGCGGCGTGGGAAGCAACCTTGACATCGTCCTCAATGCCGGCCAGGGTGCCGAGCTCAGCCTCTACGACCACGCCGTGGTCATGGGCGTATTCGACCACTTTGCGGGTGATCTCGATGTTCTCAGCGAAGGGCTTGGAGGAGGCGTCGATCATAACGGAGGTGAAGCCACCGTCGATGCAGGACTTGCAGGTCTCAAAATCGGGGCCGTGGTCCAGATGGAGGGCAACGGGGATCTCGGGGCACTCAATGACAGCGGCCTCGACCAGCTTCACCAGATAGGTATGGTTGGCGTAGGCGCGGGCGCCCTTGGAGACCTGGAGAATGACGGGAGCGTGCTCCTCCTTGCAGGCTTCGGTGATGCCCTGCACGATCTCCATGT
>CALYTU010000037.1 GCA_945487445.1 uncultured Clostridia bacterium
GCAGCATTTGGCTGCTGCGGGGAAGACGGGTCCTTCGGCTTCGCTCAGGACGACAGGCTCGGAAGCAGGTCCCGTAGCGCACGATATGCACCGCTTCATCAGGCTGATAAGCGACGGCGGACAGCAGAGTGTCATCTCTGTATGGAATGGTCAATTTCAAAAAGGGCCGCTGCCTTTCAGCAGCAGCCCTTTTTCGGCTCAATCTACGATCTCTACGCTGACGCGAACGCCCTTGCGCTGGGCAACAGACTTCATGATGGCGCGGATCTCCTTGGCGATCCGGCCGCCGCGGCCGATGACCTTGCCCATATCCTCGGGAGCAACACGGAGCTCCAGAACCAGGGGGTCGCCCTCAAAGGACTCCACCGTGACCTGATCCGGATGCTCCACCAGGTTGCGGGCGATGTAGAGCAACAGTTCTTTCATCGTTCAGCCCCCGGTTCTTACAGAACGCCGGCCTTCTTGAGCAGTCCTCTGGCAGTGTCGGTGGGTTGCGCGCCGTTCTTGATCCAGTTCTGGGCCTTCTCCACATCGACGGTGATGGCGGCGGGGTTGGTCCGGGGATCATAAGAGCCGATCTCTTCGATGCAGCGGCCGTCGCGGGGGCTGCGGGAATCGGCAACTACGATGCGGTAGTAGGGGCTCTTCTTGGCGCCCATTCTTCTGAGTCTGATCTTAACCATGGTAAATTCTCCTTACATTTATATAGTGTTTTGTATCTGTTCAGTATCCTGTCATTTCGAGGCGATTCATCGCCGAGAAATCCGTATTATCTACGCAAAAAGGAACGGATTTCTCACTTCGTTCGAAATGACAGATGGGGCTACTGAATAGATACAGTGTTTTTTATATTGTTTGATAATGCATCACCGGCGCAACAGGAAGCGCACTTCCTTTGCAGAGCATACTTCATAATATTTGCGAAGGAAATCGTTTACATGCCCGGGAAGCCGCCCATGCCGGGGAAGCCGCCGCGCTTTTGCAGCTTTTTGAGCTTTTTTGCAGCGCCCTTGCCTGTGAACTGCTTGACCATTTGCTGCATGGTCTGGAACTGCTTGAGCAGCTTGTTCACGTCCTCGACCCGAGTGCCGCTGCCCGCCGCAATGCGTTTCTTGCGGCTGGAACCCAGGATGGCCGGGTTTTCCCGCTCCTGGGGGGTCATGGACTGGATGATGGCCTCCACACGGGACAGGGCCCGCTCGTCCACCTGCAGGTCCTTCATGCCGCCCATGCCGGGGATCATGCCCATGAGATCCTGAATATTTCCCATGCTCCTGATCTGGGTGAGCTGGTCATAGAAGTCCGTCAGAGTGAACTTGTTCTGACGCAGACGCTCCTCCATCTCGGCAGCCTTCTTCATGTCGATGGCTTGCTCGGCCTTTTCGATCAGACTGAGCACGTCGCCCATGCCGAGGATGCGGCTTGCCATTCGGCCGGGGTGGAAGGGCTCGATCTGGTCCAGCTTCTCGCCCACACCGATGAACTTGACTGGCTTGCCGGTGACGGCTTTGACTGACAGAGCCGCGCCGCCCCTGGCGTCGCCGTCCAGCTTGGAGAGCATGACGCCATCGATGTCCAGCCACTCGTTAAAGCTCTGCGCCGCGTTGACCGCGTCCTGACCGGTCATGGCGTCCACGACCAGCAGAATCTCCGAGGGCTTGACCTCGGCCTTAATGGCTCGAAGCTCCTCCATGAGCTTTTCGTCCACATGCAGACGGCCCGCGGTGTCCAGAAAGACCATATCATTGCCGTGCTGCTCGGCATGGCGCAGGCCTGCCTTGGCGATCTTGACGGGATTCTCCTGTCCCATCTGGAAAACCGGGATGTCCAGCTGACCGCCCACGACCTCAAGCTGCTTGATGGCGGCGGGACGGTAGACGTCGCAGGCCACCAGCAGGGGGCGCTTGCCCTGGGTCTTCTTGAAGTATCCGGCGAGCTTGGCGCCGTTGGTGGTCTTGCCCGCGCCTTGAAGACCCACCAGCATGACCACGGTGGGGCCGTTGGAGGCCATGGTCAGCTTCTGGTTCTCGCTGCCCATCAGGGCGGTGAGCTCCTCGTTGACCACCTTGACCACCATCTGGGCGGGGTTCAGTCCCTCCAGCACGTCACTGCCCACGCAGCGGTCAGTGACGGTCTTGGTGAAGTCCTTGACAACTTTATAGCTGACATCCGCCTCCAGCAGGGCCAGGCGTATTTCGCGCATGGCTTCCTTGACGTCGGCGGGAGTCAGACGGCCCTTGCTCCGCAGTCGCTGAAAGGCTGCGGACAGCTTTTCCGTTAAGCCTTCAAATGCCATAGGGCCTCCTTTCATCAAACTGAAACATACAGAAAAAACCTGAGAAAGTATGGGAAACTCTCCCCGTACAGGACACCCAAGGGAGCGATCAGCGCAGCGATTCGGCTGCGCGCTCGAGTTCTCCCGCAATCACCAGAAGTTCCTCCGGCGCAGCGGTTCGCACCCGTTCAGCCAGCGCCCGAATCTGCCGGACAACATCGGCGGTTTTCCGCTCCCGACTCAGCCCCTGCGTGACCTCCTCCAGCCGGAGGAGCTGTGCCTCGGCCCGCGTCACGGCATCGTGCACGCTCTGGCGACTGGTGCCCTGCAGCTCGGCGATCTCCGCGAGGGTCAGGTCCTGATTGCAGTAGAGGTCGAAGCAGTCCCGCTGCTTTTCCGTCAGCAGATCCCCGTAGCAATCAAACAGCAGCGACATCGTCAGCTTGTCCGGCTTCATGGGGCGGCCTCCTGATTCTCATAGTTCCTTTGACAGCCCGCTCAGTATAGCATAGAAACGATGGTTTGTCAAGGGAAAAAATATGACACGCTTCCAATCGTTTTAATGCAGGTCCTCGTCGGTCTCGGCATTTTCATCGTAATCCAGGTCTTCCCCGGACTCGTCCTGTGCGGGCGTGGAGGACTGGGCAGGCTTTGCCTCCGATTTGGAAGGCGTTGATTCGGATTTGGAATGCGTGGGGGAATCGCCGCCGTTTTCGGCGGGGGAAGAAGGCTGACCGCCCACGGTCTCTTCGGGTTCGTTTTTCTCCTCTCCGGCCTCAGCACCCGTGGAGGCCGATTCCGGGTCCGTGTGATCGAGCACAGGCAGCGTCAAGTCCGTGGGCACAGTTATCCCGGTTGGGATCTGCAAATCGGGCAGCGTGGCAGCGGGCTCCGTCTGGCCGCTATTCTTTCCGCTGCCGCAGGCAGTCATGAGCCCGAGACAGAGGGCAGCTGCCGAAATCAGCGCGAGCATCCTTGCGAATCTCATGATTTGTTTCCTCCTGTTCGATCCTTGCGCGGAAGAAGGCGCTTGTTGCCCTTCTCGTCGACAAGGTAAGTATTGTCCAACCGGGCGGTGAGGCTGGCCTTGACGGCGGCGACATATTCCCTGCGCAGGGCGTCGCGCTCGGCGGTCTCCGCCGGGGTCAGGCCCTCCGTCCTGGCCTTGCGCGCCAGGATGTTGATTCGATTGATTTTTTCCGGTTCCATTTGTTCCGTGACGCGGGACTTCTCCCGCTTCCTTTCAAGCAGTTCTCGTTTCGTTATCCGACCGCGTTCGACACGGTGGCCAGAACCTCCATGGCGTCGGGATCAACGACATAGACCTCGCCGGGGCCGCAGATATACAGCAGGCCGTTCAAAAGCAGGCCTCTGACATTGGCTGGAATGTACTCCAATGCAAAGGCCTCCTGCTCGCGGAGACGCTCACCGTCCCAGCGGACCAGCAGATAGCGCATCCCCGTCTCACCCTGCGCCGCAAACCCGATCAGACCGGTGGCAGGATCGGCAAACAACGCGCCGCGGTCATTCAGTCCGGCGGCCGGGCTCCAGTCTGAAAGCGCCAGGCTGTCCGCCTCGCGGGGATTGGCCGGATCACGGACATCATAGACGACCAGCTGCCAGGTCTCCCCTTCCCCCGGCGCGGCCAGGCCCAGAACCGTTTCCGCTCCGAAGGACCGAAGGGACAGGGTCTCTCCCCTGCCCGGCAAGCTCCCCGTCATGGCGGGGGCAGCGGGATTGGAGAGATCGGCAGCGTAGAGCGAGGCCCGGTCTTCCGCCGTCCGGAGCCAGGCAAGCGAACCGGCAAAGCGGCAGGCACTGACACCATGATCCCCGCCGAGGTCCGTGAGCAAGCCGGTGACGTTCAGATCGACATCCAGAAGTGTCAAACGGTCCCCCCGGCTGTGGCTGCGGCCCTCGTAGTTGGTCCAGCCGTGCTTCTCATCGGTATAGGCGGAAAAGCTGCGGGAATCGGTCTGCGTGGCAGCGCGAAGAATTCCGTTCCGAAGCTCCAGCGCGGCAGGGTCCGTCAGAGCGCCCTCCAGGACGCAGCCGCCGTCCAGCGTCAGACCGCCGTTCTCCACACGAACCCGCTTGAGCTCCGTCCGGGCCGTTGCGGTGTAGTCCACCACGGTGTAAGGCTCCTCCCGATAGGGAGCGGAGGCTGTCTCATCCCAGCGGGTCCGGCTGAGGATGAGGACGTCGTCTGCCACACAGACGGACTCTGTACCGTCAGTGAAGGCCAGGGCGTCAGCTACGCGGCCGTCCTCCACGCGGACCGATGCCACAACGGTGACAGCCGCCCTGGATGGGTTCTGGCAGAGGTAGACATCCCCGGGCTGCAGGCGCAGCTCCTCGTCGTTTTCCCAAAGGCAGGGCAGCACATCCCCCTCCTCAGGCAGAGACAGGAAGCTCCGCTGCGTCACAATGCACAAAGTGCCGTCGATCAGGCAGGAATCCACCCAGCTCCCCTCCACCGCGGTCTCGGCCAACAAACGGGGGTTCCGCTTGTCGGCAGTATCCAGCAGTGTGATATGGACCTGCGCGCTGTCTCGCCAGACATCCTCGCCGTCGGCGTCTGAGCCGGTGCAGACAATCACAGCCCGTTCCGGCGCGAGATAGAGCCGCTCAGACCATCCGTTGCCCGGGCGCTCCACTCGGGTATAGGAGAGCCGCTCGCTCGCGGTCCCGGCAGCAGAGAGGATGATCAGGCCATAGCTGTCGAGCATATAGATGCAGGACCCGTCCGTGGCCACAGTGTCGCCGGCGGCAGGCGCGCCGCTCTCCAGCCGCGGTCCGCCATGCGAATCCTCCGGCTCACCCGGGTCCCAGGCGGAGGCATGGGTCTGCCCGGCGGCGGAAAGCGCGGCCAGGACCGTCTCGGCATTTGCGGCGGGGAGAAGATCCCCGAGAGGAGCCCGCTCCGCCTCGCCGCGTTTGGCAAACAGCGGAGCGCCCTCAGATTTGTCGCCACAGCCTGCCAGGACTGTCAGCAGAAGGCAGAGCGCCACGGTCACACATATCGTTCTGTATTTCATACCGTTCCCCCCGTCATGACAGATCATGAAAACATTCCCCATGCAAAGCGGAGGCCTTGCATGGGGAATGGCGAATGTTCGCTTACTCGGCCTCGCCGGATTCGGCCTCCTCGGCCAGGGCCTCGGCCTGCTCCTCCAGGGTGGGCTCCAGCAGGGCCCGGATGGAGAGGGAGATACGCTTGTTCTCAGCGTCGATGTCGATGATCTTGGCGTCCACTTCCTGCCCGACGGTCAGAACGTCCTCGGGCTTGCCGATGCGGCGGTCCGCGATCTGAGAAATGTGAATCAGGCCGTCCACACCGGGAACGATCTCGGCGAAGGCGCCGAAGGGCATCATCTTGACGATCTTGACCTTGGCCACGTCGCCCACGCTGTACTTGGCGGTGAACTGGTTCCAGGGGTTCATCTCAGCGGTCTTGTAGCCCAGGGAGATCTTGCGCTTCTCGGGGTCCAGGGCAATCACGAAGACGTCGATGACATCGCCGACCTTGACGACCTCGGCGGGGTTATTAATCCGCCGCCAGCTCAGCTCGGAAACATGAACCATGCCGTCCACGCCGCCGATGTCCACGAAGGCGCCGTAGGAAGTCAGGGACTTGACAGTGCCGGTGTACTTCTTGCCAACCTCGATCTCAGACCAGATCTTCTCCTGCGCAGCCTTGCGCTCCTCGTTGGCCACAGCCCGGATAGAGCCCACCACGCGGCCGCCGCGGCGCTCGCGGATGACCTCGGTGATGCGGATGCGGACCGTCTGGCCCTTAAGTTCCTCCAGATTGCCGCCGCGGGCAACGCCGGAAGCGGAACGGGGGATGAAGACCCGAACGCCCTTGACATTGGCGACCAGGCCGCCCTTGTTGGTCTCGGTGATCTTCGCCTCTACGGGCGTCTTGTTGTCAGCAGCCTCCTGCAGCTCGTCCCAGACGCGCATGCCGTCGAGCTTTTTGCGGCTGAGCTGCACCGTGCCCTCCTGATCGTTGACGCGGACGACGAAAACCTTGATCTCGTCGCCGACATGGAGAACGTCCTCGGGCTTGACATTGGGATCTGCGCTGACTTCATCGCAGGGGATATAACCGGCGTGCTTGGTTCCCAGGTCAACCTGGACTTCGGTGGTGCCGATGGCGACGACTGTGCCTGTGACCGTATCTCCTGTGTTTAGAGTTTTGATACTTGCGTCAAGCAGCGCCTCAAAGCTTTCCTCCGTTGCAGCAGTATCTACTGTTTTGATTTCATCCATGGTTTGATTGACCTCCTTTATTATCCACGCAGGTGTCGATGCCCCTGCCGTGATGCCAATGGTATGAATGCCTGAAAAATCGCAGTCCGCCAGCTCGGCGGCGTTGTCCACAGCGAAGACCCTTCTGCAATGCGCACTGCAGATGGAGGCCAACTGCCGGGTGTTGGCGCTGGTCCTGTCGCCCACCACCACCATAGCGTCGCTTTTTGCGGCCAGTGCTGCAGCTGCAGTCTGCCGATTTTCAGTCGCTTCGCATATTGTATCAAATTTTTTGCAGTTTGTACATAGTTTTTTTGTGATTTCCCCAAATTTTTTCCACAAATTTTGATTGGATGTGGTTTGTGCCACCAGGGCCAGGGGCTGATTCCCCCGCTCCGGGTCCGCCACAAGCCAGGCTTCAAACTCCTCCGGGCTCTCCACGACCAGCGGATCGGCGCACCAGCCGGAAATACCAACCACCTCGGGATGGGTCCGGGACCCGAAAATTACAGGCTTGCGGCCCTCGTCCTCCGCGCCGCGAACATACTTGTGGATGCGCTCCACAAAGGGACAGGTGGCGTCCACCACAGTCAGATCCCGGGCCTGGAGCGCCTCATAGACCGCGCGGCCTACGCCGTGGGCGCGGATGATCACGGTGGCGCCGTCGGGGATTTCGGAAACCGAACCGGCCTCCCGAACGCCCAGGGCGTTGAACCGCTCCACCACATGGCGGTTGTGAACAATGGGGCCAAGCGTGACCACCGGGGCGCCCTCCCCTGCCACGCGCTCCACCGTATCCACCGCCCGGCGCACGCCAAAGCAAAAGCCGGCGGTTTCGGCAACCGTTACTCGCATCCTGTTACACGCTCCTTTTCCTTCCGATAAAGTATCTGCTTGCGCAGACAGATAGTTCGCCTGCCGCTGCCGCGGCTTTGCGCATGAAGTATTTCTGACGCAAATAGGAAGTATGGCTTCGCCAGATTGATAATAATCATGGTTACCCCCATGTGGCCGCAGATTATTCTTCACATTGCGCCAGCAATCCTTCATTTCCCCCGGCCAAGTCCGTATATTCTGCTCATCAGCTCCTGCGTATGCCGCTCCAGCTCGGCGGAGTCGGGACGGCGGGAGGTGTAGGCAGGGGTATATGCCTCTCCGGCAATGACACGAACGCGGCTGAAGGGCCGACGGCCAGGGCTGATATAGATGGGCACGATGGGAACGCCCGCCCGCTGCGCCAGCAAAACAGCGCCGGATTTTGGCTCGGACTTTTTTCCTTTCTTGACCCTGGTTCCCTCGGGAAAAATCAGGAGCTTTTCCCCGTTTTTCAGCACGGAAAGAGATTTTTTGACGGCGGCAAGATCCGCGTTGTCACGATCCACGGGAAAAGAGCCAAAATAGGGCAGAAGCTTTCTCAAAACAGGTTTTGTAAACAGGGATTTCCGGCCCATGGACCAGGGCGGGTAATCTCCATTGAGCAACAGGAAGACCCAGATCGGATCGGCAAAGCCCGAATGGTTGCCGCAGAGCATACAGGGCCCTTCGGGAATGTGCTCGCGGCCGATCATTTTGCTGGGATGATAGAAGAAAAAGCATATCCGAAACAGCCACCAGAAAAACCGATACCATATATGGGTCCATTTATCGTATTTCATCGGCCCGTTTTCCTCCGGATGATGGCCTTCATCTCTGCCACCACCTGCTCAACGGTGAGATAGGAGCAGTCCAGTACCTCAGCGTCGGCGGCGCATTTGAGCGGTGCAATCTTCCGGTTCATATCCTGCTCGTCCCGCTTCACCACATCGGTATAGACATCCTCAAAACGAATGTTTTCCCCTTTTTCGGTCAGTTCCTTCCAACGGCGGCGCGCCCGGATCTCGGCAGAGGCCGTGAGATAGACCTTCACCTGGGCGTGGGGCAGGACTACGGTGCCGATGTCCCGTCCGTCCATGACCACGTTGTGGTTCCCGGCCAGCTCGCGCTGCATGTCCAGAAGATAAGCCCGGACGCAGGGTTGGGCAGAGACGCCAGACGCCATCATGGAAATCTCGGGGGTGCGGATCAGGTCCGTAACATCCTGTCCGTTGAGGATCATGTGCTGCACTCCATCCGGCTGATGCTCGATGCGGATGTTCACGTCGTCGATGCAGCGCTCGATGCCGTCCTTGTCCTTGGGACCGATCCCCATGAGGCTCATGTGATAGCCCACGGTGCGGTAGATGGCCCCGGTGTCCACATAGAGATAGCCCAGGTCGGCAGCGACCCGTTTGGCGATGGTGCTTTTCCCCGCTCCGGCGGGGCCGTCAATGGCGACGGATACATAAGGGTTCTCGTTCATTATGTAATACTCCTTTTCCATTCAGAGTTCCGGGTTTCTTGCGGTATTCTGCGCGGCCGCGTTGGCGGCCGCGCAGGCGGTGGACCAGGCAATCTGCAAGTTAAAGCCGCCGGTGTAGGCGTCCACGTCGATGAGCTCTCCCGCGAAATAGAGGCCGGGCACAAGCTTCGATTCCATGGTCCTCGGGTCAATCTCCTTCGTGTTCACGCCGCCGGAGGTGATGATGGCCTCCTCCACGGGGCGAAGGCCGCTGATCTTCACGGTGAAATGCTTGGTCAGCTCCAACAGCGTCCGGCGCTGTTCTCTGGTGACGGCATTCACCTTCGTGTTCCCCGGGATGCCGGTCCGGGCCACCACCACGGGGATCATGGTCTTGGGATAGAGGCCGGACAGGGCGTTTTCAAAGCTTCGGTTTTTGCTTTCGGAAAAGTCCCGCAGGATTCGGGCGTCCAGCTTCTCCTCGTCCAGGGCGGGCTTGAGGTCGATTGATATGATATAGGTTTTCCCCTGCTCCATGTGGGCGGAGGCCGAAAGAATAACTGGCCCGGACAGGCCGAAGTGCGTGAACAGCAACTCGCCGAATTCTTCAAAGACCGGTTTTCCGACGGGGACGCGGAAAGCGGGCTCTTTATTTTGCGCGGCTTGAAAGGAGGCTGTCAAGCCCTGTCTGTCCCGACAGGCCTCGCAGAAATCAGACTCGAAGAGACAAACGTTGACATTTTTCAGGGCAAGGCCCTGCATTTTGGAGCAGAAATCCCCGTCTTCTACCATGGGGACCAGGGAGCCCACAGGCGAGACGATGGTATGGCCCAGTGCCTTTGCCATGCGATAGCCGTCGCCGGTAGAGCCGGTTGCGGGATAGGACATGCCGCCCGTCGCCAGGATTACAGCGGCCGCGGCGAGCTCGCCCCGATCCGTGCGCACCCCGCGGACCTTTCCGTTTTCCGTCAGAACCTCCCTGGCGCGGGCGCGGCGAATCTCCACCCCGGCATATTCCAGAGCGGTTTTCAGGGCCTCCACCACGGAGGCGGACTTGTCGCTCACCGGAAAGACCCGATTGCCCCGCTCAGTTTTGGTCTCACAGCCGTGGGCTTCAAAAAAGGTTATGGTATCCTCGGGTGTGAAGCCGGAGAGGGCTGAATAGAGAAACCGGGGGTTGCGGGGCACGTTCTTCAAAACCTCCTGCCACGCGCAGCGGTTGGTCAGGTTGCAGCGTCCCTTGCCGGTGATGAAGAGCTTCCTGCCCAAGCGGTCATTGGGCTCCAGCAGCAGGACCCGGGCCCCGGCGTAACCGGCCTGGATCGCGGCAAACATCCCGGCAGCCCCGCCGCCGCAAACAACAACGTCGTATCGTTCCATATCATGTACTTCCATATCGGATTCAGAGGGTTACAAACCCATGTGCGTTTCCGCTCTGAGGGCCAGTATTTCGGCTTCCTTCAGCCTGCGCCACTGGCCCGGCTTCAGGTCCCCCAGCGCCAGTGGGCCTTCGGCAACGCGCTTCAACCGCGTGACGGTCAGGCGCGCAGCCTCGGCCATGCGGCGAATCTGGCGGTTACGGCCCTCGTGGATAGTGATCTCCAGCTTCGCGATGCCTTCCCGCTGCCAAACCAGGCGGACAAGCGGGGGCCGGATCCGGCAGCCGTCCAATACGATTGGACGGCGCAGCAGGTCCTCCGCGCCGGGCTGCCAGCCGGAGACCCAGAGGTGGTAGGTCTTGCGGATCTCCCCCGCCGGGTGGGTCAGGCGGTTGGCCAATTCCCCGTCGTTCGTCATGAGGAGCAGGCCCTCGGAGAACTGGTCCAGACGGCCGACTGGGAAAAGCCGGGGAAGCTCGGGGGGCAGAAGATCGGCAACGGTGGGACGCCCCCTCTCGTCGTTCAGGGTGGTGACCACACCGCGAGGCTTGTAAATCAGGACCGTGGTAGCTTGGTCCGGCGGCGGGGGCAGGGGCCTGCCCTCCACCAGTATCTCGTCCACAGCAGGGTCGGCCGTATCGCCAAGCCGGGCAAGGTCCCCGTTCACAGTGACCTTGCCCATGATGATCCATTCCTCCGCCTTCCGCCGGGAGCATAGCCCGGCGGATGCGATCAGCTTCTGTAAACGTTCCGTCATGATCAACAGGAAGCCGCAGCAATCCTGCCAGCGGCCCTTTCCTTCTTTCGGTTTCCGGATGCGTCCCGCCGCGGCGGCTGCATGGCGGGCGCCGCGGCGGGACCTGTGATTATGAGCCGGAGCTTCCCCAGCAGACAGGAATCTCCGCAGCAAGGCACCCGTTGAGATAGACCTTCACCGTTCCGGCGGAAGAGCCGGTCAAAAGGTCGGAGGCCAGGCCGGGGAGGTATACCAGCCGGGGCTCCTCGCCAGGGGCAAGCAGCAGATCCAGATCCGCTTCAGCGATCAGGGGGACGCCGCCGGGGGCAAGCAGCAACGGCTGTCCCTGCTTTGCCACTGAGCGGGTTTCGTATCGGGCAAAGCCCCAATCCAACAATGCCATATGGTCCTGCCAGTCGGCGGGATCGTTCACGGTCACACAGATCAGCGTCCTGCCGCCCCGTTCCGCCGCGCTGACCAAAAGCCGTCCAGCCGCGCGGGTATAGCCCGTCTTGATCCCGATGCAGCCTGGGCAGCGCCAGAGAAGCTTGTTGTGGTTTGTCAGGACCCGGTCCCCCGATACAGTGGCAGACCGGGTAGCGGCAATCCGGCGAAAATCCGGGTTTTTCAGCGCCTCCGCCGTCAACAGGGCCAGATCCCGGGCGGAGCCGTAGTTGCCCTCGCTGTCCAGCCCGTGAGGGTTGGCGTAGTGGGTGTTTTGCAGTCCGAGTTGTCTGGCGGTCTCATTCATCCGGTCCACAAAGGCGGCCTCGCTGCCAGCCGTGTCGATGGCAAGGGCCAGGGCCGCGTCGTTGCCGGACTGGAGCATGGTCCCGTAGAGGAGCTCCTCCCGGGTCAGGGTCTCCCCCTCCTTCAGATAGAGGGACGAGCCCTCCACCCCAACCGCCTCGGCCGGAATGGTCACAGGCCGCTCCAGCTCCCCCGCCTCACAGGCAAGGTAGGCCGTCATGATCTTGGTGGTGGATGCAATGAGCCCCGGATTGTCCGGGTGCCGGGACCAAAGCAGCTCGCCGGTATCCGCGTCCATCACCACGGCGCAGCCCGCAGAGACGGGCGGAACGGAGTCGGCTGAAACGGAAGGGGGCGCGAGAACGGTCATTGCGGTCAAAACGGCCGCCAATACGCAGAGAATTCTTTTCATTTATCATCACCGGGCCCAGTTTTCCCGGTTTTCGACGGATTATACGAAATTCTCGGCGAAATTCAATATCAAAAGTATCTATTCAGTAGCCCCATCTGTCATTTCGAACGAAGTGAGAAATCCG
>CALYTU010000038.1 GCA_945487445.1 uncultured Clostridia bacterium
ACGGATTTCTCACTTCGTTCGAAATGACAGATGGGGCTACTGAATAGATACATTTGAAATTTGTTTTTCCGGTGATCAATCGCCTCGAATTGACTGTAGGCTGTATCGTTCCTGCGCAAAGGAGGACGAATTTCTCCCTCTGTTCGATATGACAGAGGCTGCGGAGCAGATATTGCGGTAAGAAATCCCCGCGGACAGCAGTCTTTACTGTTCGCGGGGAGGGATCGAGGCAAATCAGGTCGTGGGCACTTCAAACTGTTCGGCAGGAACCACGAGCACGTTGATGGAATTGTCGTTCTGACGCACGACGCCGATGATGTGGATCTGGGTGCCATCGGCAGGGATGTCAGCATCGTTTCCGCCGACGACCTCAAAGGTCGTGCCGATGCGCTGGGAGCCGTCCGCGTTGGGGACGACAATGCTGTGGGTCATCATGCTGGCTCCCACTTCGCCGTTAATCTCCACCACGGTATCTGCGGGAATCTCGAAGTTCTGCATCTTCTTCGCAAGGTCCTGCATGCCGTCGTAATCGTCGTAGGCGATCACAATGCTCGGGTTTGTGAAATCAATGCCGGTGACGTCCAGATAACCCTGCGCGGCAGTCTCCGTGGACCCCGTGGCGGCGTTCGTGTCGGAGTTCATGCCGGCGTTCGTGTCGGTGCGTGCTGCTTCTGTTTTGGATGCGCCGGAGCCGGCAGGCGTGGTCCCGGTGGGCGTGCTTTCTCCGCAGGCTGCCAGAGCTGCTGTCAGCATGACGGCCACAAGCAGGAGCGCGATGACTTTGCAAAAATGTTTCATAGTATCCTCCTTTTGGATGCCGGAAAGAAGCATCCTAGTGTTTCCGCCGGGGCGAGGGAAGTCACCGCAGCGGGTATCGGCCGTTGAGGCCGAAAGAACTATAACACACTTGCCCGTCGAATGCAATATTTTTTCGGTATATTTGTATATATTTTTTGGCGTTTCCTGGGAAAGCAAAGAAAAAAACGCGGGAAGCCTGCGCTTCCCGCGTTTTGAACAAACGATTATTCTTCCTCGTCTTTCTTGGCGTCCTCGATAATCTTGGCCTGGTTCATCTGAGGGACTTCCTCATAGCGGACGAACTTGAGGGTGTAGGAGCCGCGGCCCTGGGTCATGGAACGCAGGTCAATGGCATAAGAGCTCATCTCGCCGATGGGAACTTCGGCTTCGACGACCTGCTGGCCGTTGCCGCAGGGGTTCATGCCCATCACGCGGCCGCGGCGCTTGTTGAGATCGCCGATGATATCGCCCATGTTGGCGTCGGGGACATAGACCTTGAGCTCGGCAATGGGCTCGAGGATGGTGGGACCGGCCAGAGGCAGGCCTTCCTTGTAGGCGATGCCGGCAGCGGTCTGGAACGCCATATCGGAGGAGTCAACAGGGTGGGAGGAGCCGAAGTACAGGGTGGCCTTCAGGAAGACCACGGGGTAACCGGCCAGAACGCCCTTGCCCACGCAGTTGCGCAGACCCTTTTCAACGGAGGGGATGAAGTTCTTCGGCACGCAGCCGCCGACGGTTTCATCCGCAAAGATCATCTCTTCCTGCTCCTGCTGAGGCTCGAAGCGGATATAGACGTCGCCGAACTGACCGTGTCCGCCGGACTGCTTCTTGTGGCGGCCGTGCTGCTCGACCTTCTTCTTAATGGTCTCGCGGTAGGCGATCTTCGCCGGACGGAGCTCAGCCTCGACCTTGTACTTGGACGCCAGCTTGGCGATGATGACGGACAGATGGATGTCGCAAATACCCGCGATAATCAGTTCCTTAGTTTCGGGGTCGTTGCCATAGGTGAAGGAGGCGTCCTCCTCGTTCAGCTTGACCAGACCGGCAGCCACTTTGTCTTCCTGGCCCTTGGTCTTGGCGTAGATGGCCATGCGATAGCAGGGCTCCGCGTACTCCATGGGCTTCAGATTCACAACCTTGCCAGCCAGACCCAGGGTGTCGCCGGTGCGGACAGAAGCAAGCTTTGTGAACACGCCGATGTCGCCGCAGCAGACCTTGGAGGTCTTCAAATTTTCCTTGCCGCGCGGGAAGAAGGTGTTGCCCAGCTTCTCGTTATCGCCGGAGCGGCCGTTGACGACGGTCATGGTGTCCTCAATGTCACCGGAGATGACCTTGAAGTAGGAGTTCTTGCCGTACTGGTCGGCCATGGTGTTGAACACGAAGGCCATGGGGCTGCCGGCGGGATCAAGCTTCAGCTCACCCTCGTTGCCTTCCTCGTCCACGGTGACCATGGGCTTGCCCTCAAGGGGAGAGGGGGCGTATTTGACCAGGTTGGCCATCAGGGCGTTGATGCCCAGGCCGTTTGTGGAGCAGCCGCAGAACACCGGCGTGATGGTACGCGTGGCAATGCCCGCCTTGAGGCCCTGTGCGAGCTCCTCGGGGGTGAAGGGCTCTTCCATGAAGAATTTCTCCATGAGGGCTTCATCGGTCTCGGCGACCTGCTCGTTGAGCTCCATCATATACTCCTCGATGCGGTCAGCAGCGTCGGCGGGCAGATCAATCTCCTTGCCGCTGGCGTCATAGGCCTTTTTCTCAATCAGATCCACCACGCCCACGGGCTGCTCGCCGTTCAGGATGGGGAAGGTAAAGGGGACGACGGAGGCGCCGAAGGTGTCGCGCAGGGACTGGAGGGTGCCGAAGAAGTTGGCGTGCTCTTCGTCCAGCTTGGATATGTAGAACATGGCGGGCATCTCGCGGTCTGCCAGGGCCTGCCAGCCCTTTTCGGTGCCCACGGCAATGCCGGACTTCGCGGTCAGAACAATCAGACCGGAGTCGGTCACACGTAGAGACTGGACCACCTCGCCGGCAAAGTCAAAGTAGCCGGGGTTGTCCAGGATATTCAGCTTGACCTTGTTGTATTCCACGGGAATCACAGAGGTCTTGATGGAATACTGCCGCTTCTTCTCCTCGTCGTCAAAGTCGGAGACGGTCGTGCCGTCGGCGCGCTTGCCCAGACGGGTGATCACCTTGGTGGTGAAGAGCATGCTCTCGCACAGAGCGGATTTGCCGTCGCCGCCGTGACCGAGCAGGGCGATGTTGCGGATATCCTTCGCAGTGTACATACAATTTATTCTCCTTTCACGCGGATGAAAACTCCACTTTCAGCCACAATTAGTATCATTATAAACAAAGATACGTAAAATGTCAATCGGCAATTCGTGGAATTGCCGATGACATTTTGAAACAAAGTAACAGTTTTGGCCAAGCGAAAACCCTCCGGTTTTGCGTAGGGCAGCCTGGGATCGGGCCGCCCTACGCAGCGATTTGATGCCGTATCCTGCAATGGGCTGAACGGCTGCAAACATCCGATGCTCAGAAGTGTCGAGCCCAGGCCGTGAGCAGCAAAGTAGGGGCGAGCCAGGCTGCCGTATAGAGCAGCAGATTCACCGCTGTTGCAGTCTCATAGGCGGGCAGGGCTGCCAGAACGCCCATCAGTACCATGCCGGTCAGTCCGCCCAGAACCGTGAGGATTGCTGCGCCTACCGTGGCAGAGCGAAGCATACGTCCGCCTGCGGCGGCCTGTGCGAAGCCGGAAAAGCTGTCCTCGGCCAGAATGGCTCCCTGTGCACCGGAGCGTTTCATCTCCGCCTCAGAGAGGCGAAGCCGCTCCTTGGTGGAGGGATAGAGGAAGGCACCGGTGGGGATGCCGAACTTGGCCTTGAGGAAGCCGGGCGTACCCAGGAAGGTCCGGGTCACAAGAATGCCCTTGAAGTGGCGGTTACCCGCAATGGCAGCCAGGCCGCGGCGCAGGTTCTCCGGGGGATTGTAACGCACGGCAAAAATCGCGGCAAGTTCCCCGTTCAGGGACATATAGACTGCCTGCTTCACGCGGGCGCCTCTGTCCATGCGGACGCCCATGCGGCGCATGAAATCCAAGGAGCCCAGCAGCACCACGTCCTGCTGGATGCTGGCGCCGACGCCGCCGCTGTCGTAGAAGCGGAAGTTGTCCACCGTGTAGTGGCGGCCGTTGTGGGTGACGAGCAGATCCTCAAACACCGGGTCCAGCGCGCTGCCGGAGCTGCGGCAGGCGGCCGCGGCGTAGGCGATCATCCGGTCAGGATTGCCGTTGTAAACCTTGAAGCCGTTGAGCGTCAGCGTTCCGTCCGGAAAAATGTCGTCGTCGCCAATGAGGATCGAGTGCTCGCCGCCGAAGGCCTCTGCGCCATGATAGCCGCACAGTGCGGCTTTTGCGCCGGAAAGACGGTTGGCAAGCAGATAGTACAGGCGGGGAAAGGCCAGCAGCCCCGATACCGGAATGCTGCCCAGGAAGATGAGCGAGCCGGTCCAGAGCGGATCCTGCTTCAGCCAAAGACTGATCAGAATCGTCAGACCCATGCCGCACAGGGCGGCAACAGGCGTGTAGACATGCAGCAGCCGCTCCGTCAGATCTTGGGTTTCCAGCTTGTCCATGAAGCGTTCCACATCGGGCTCCGTGCGGGTCAGGCCCCGGCTGCCCTTGGTAATGTCCTGAACCTCACTCACCCCGGCGGAGAGCTGTTCGGCGCGTAGGACCTTGACCGTTGTAATCATGGCGAGCCCCCTGTCATAGCGGCCCCAGAGCGCAACCATGAGCAGGGCACCTACGACCGCCGTGAAGGGCGGGCGAAGCGCCGAAGCGGCGGAAAAGGCGTCCAAAGCCGTAAAGAAGGTCGCGATTCCAATCAGCAGCTCCGGACGCAGCCGCTTCCCATCCCGCCAGTCGCGGAAGTAGAGCTTTCGGTTGACCAGGACCATCAGCCCAAGCAGGGCCAGCAGGACATAGACTGTGGTTCCGCCCGAGAAGAGCTCCGGCAGGAAGGTCCAATGCTGGGCAAGGTACAGTGTAAAAAACAGACTCAAAATTGTGAACAGACCTGTCAGAATCAGGTGCGAGCCGATTTCATCGAGAGGGCGGGCGTAGACCCGGTAAGCCTCCTCCGGATGCAGGACGCTCTTCTTCTCCGGGGGGAGGAGATCTTGTTCGCGTTCCGGACTGCGGCGGTGGGTCTCACCTGGCTGGAGCTTGGCTGTCTTGCCCACCTCGGCCCTGTCCGCGCGGGTATCGGCGGAGGGGACCGGGTCGCTGCGGCGTGGCGCTGCGGACGGCCCCCGCGGTACTGTGTGTGTGTCTTCCGCAGGTTTCTTTGTGTTCGCGGCGGGCGGTTGGGCCGCTGCAGCAGGTTTCCGGGTGTCAGAAGCTGTTTTTTTTAAGTCAGAAGCAGGTTTTTGTGTGTCAGCAGCAGGGTTTCGCGTGTCCGTTGCAGGTTGTTGCGTGTTCGCTGCGGTTTTTTTCGCGTTCCCGGCGGACGGCTGGACTGCTGCGGCGGGGTCCACGGCCTTGCGGTGTCGTCCTGACCAGGTCAGGATCAGTCCCGAAGGGTTTTCTCGGACAGTGGAGACGGTCTCAGCATGGGAACGGCCGAAGGAAACAGTCTGCTTTTGCGCCGGGGGCTCCGCCTGTTCCATGGGTACGGCGGCTGCCAGAAAATCTTCCAGCGTCAGGGTTTCCGGGCTGCCTCTGCGGCGACTGCGGCGACGGGGCCTCGCCGGCGCGGGTTCATTGGCCGGGGCGGGCTCAGTCAGATCCATGGGAATGGTTTCATGCTCCGAAGATGGGGCAGCTTCCGGCGGGTCGCAGAAAAGGCGCTCCACCGGGAAGTCCATTCCGTCGTCGGTTTTTTCCGCCACAGAGCGCTCTTCCCGGGCGGGTGCCGCGGTGAGATCGGGCAGCGGATCAGACGGAGGGGGTACTTCAAATGGCGCTTCATTTTTTGTAAGGAAAGGGTCCGGGGTCGGCGCTTCGACCTCTGAAGGGGGGGTGTCCGGGGTCGGCGCTTCGACCTCTGAAAGGGGAGTGTCCGGGGTCGGCGCTTCTTCTTCCAAAAGAGAAGGTTCCGAAAAAACTTCCGGGTCTTCGGTGAGATTCTGCGGGGTTTGAAACAGGTCCCACAGCCAGCCGTGCTTCCTCGCTGGGCGGGGGACGGATTGCAGGGGTTGTTCCGGGGCAGGTGCTGGCTCCGGCGTAGGACCGAAGAGTTCCTCCAGCGTGGGAAGTGTTCCGGTGGGATCCCGGGGCAGGGGTGTGAGCTGCGGGGCTTCGTCTGCCTCAGGCTCCTGAAACAGGGAAAGCGGGTCCCAAAGCGCGGGAACATGGGGCGCGGCTTCCGGATGCGCTGGAACCTCATCATCATCAGGTCGAGCGGGGTCCGAAGGCGCAGAAGCTGGCTCGTCACCGAAAGGCACTGTTTTCTTGCCACGCCGGGAGGCTGCCGCCTGCTTCGGCTTTGCGGAGACGCTGGCCGCCCGGGGAAGGCTGAACGGGCCAATCATCGCGTGAACAAACGGGTTGCCTCGTCCTCCGTGAGCGGAGCGGTCTGAGACTGTTTTTTCCGGCGTGAGATGATTGGTGCGGGCCTCATGCGCGTCCTCGTCTGTGGCTTGCGGTACGGTTTGCTCTGGCAGCTGTGGCGCGGTTTCTTCCGTTGGTGTTGGGGATGGGGCTTCCTCCGGTGTTTGCGGCGGTACTTCCTCCTGCGCGGATGAGGGTGGCGCGGGCTCCGTTGTCCCGAGCGCACCGGGGATGTCAGCCAGCAGCGCGTCCACCGCGGCAAACAGTCTGTCGTCGGACCATTCCGTATCAAAGAGGGCGGGCGTTTCCGCTGACGCGGCGCGTGCCTCTTCCACAATCAGACGCTCGAACGGGTCGGGGTGGTCCGTGGGGGCGTTTTTCACCGGCGCATGCGTAACGTCGGCTGCAACAGAAAGGAAGGATGCGGGCACATCCTCCTGTGCAGCGTGCGCATCCACCACGGGCGCACTCGCCTCGGGCGCATCCGCCTCGGGCGCATCCACCACAAGCGAATCCACCACGAGCGAATCCACCGCGAGCGAATCCGCCTCGGGCGCATCCGCCTCGGGCGCTTCCGCTGCAGGTGCTTCGGTTTTCTCCTTTCCGGTCGCTGCGAAGCAGGGCTCTTCTGCCAGCAGGGCGCAGAGCCCGGGAATCTCCTGCTCCACGGCAGTCAGAATGTCAATGGCGTCACAAGCTTCGTTGGGGCGGTTTTTTTCTTCCGCCTTCAGTGTTTGAGGCGCTGCGTATGCGCCAGTGTCGTCGGAAACTGCTTTGGAAGCAGCCACATCAGCACTGTGTTCCGGTTCTGTATGGCGGCCACCGCCGAAAACACCGCGCAGCCAGCCGCGTTTGTTCTCCTGGCGGAGGGCGGGGCGCTCCTCCGCTCCGACAGCAAAACGGCTGTCAGTGTCCTCAACCGGGTTTGCTCGCTGCCCGCGCGGCTGAAAAAGCTCCTCGAGGCTCGGTTCCTCTTGCGGAGGAACAAAGGGCGCGGCATCGAAGCCGGAAAGCGCGATACGGGTGGAATTTCGCTGCGCATCTTCCAATAGTTCCGGCGGGAGGGAGAAAACCTTGTGCTCGTCATGTGTCGGCTGCGGTGTGGAAATCAACGGATCTTCGTCAAAGAAGTTGTCCGGCAGGAAGATATTTCGGCTGGCACTGTCGGGGTGTTCCTGCTCCCCAGTCTGCTGCGGGTCCTGTTCCGAGGCGGAAGGGGCCGTCTTCTCGATCACGGGCGGCGCTTCCGGCATGGTCGGGGCGGGGCAAGAGGGACGGACTGCGGGTTCTCTGTCGGCGGATGCCGAGAACACGGCGTCAAAAAGTGCGTCGAGAAGGTCTTCCTGGTTCTGTTCCGGCTCCGGGCAGGCCGCTGACTCGGCAAAGGGCTCCGTTCGTCTTTCTGAATTCTCGGGCTTGGCGGCCGCCTGAGGGCTGCTTGTCTTCGCAGCAGGCGGCTCCCGGCACAAATCGGGTTCGGCCTGTTCTTCCTCGCCAAATTCGGCGCGGAACATGGCGGCTAAGTGAAGGGCGAAATCCTCCGCGGTCTCCTGCTCCTTGCCCGGCGGGGCCGCACGGCGGCCACGGTCCGGGGACATGTTTTTTTTCTTATTGCGCTTTTTCATATGCAAACGCACTCCATGTTATTTCTTGAAAGGACCGGACACGCCGGCGCAGTCAGTTTTTACTGCATGCGCTGGCGCATGGCTTCATAGAGCAGGACGGCGGCCGCCGCAGAGGCGTTCAGAGAGGAGATCCTGCCCTTCATGGGAATGCTGACCAGCACATCGCAGCTCTCACGGACCAGGCGGCTCATGCCCTCGCCCTCGTTGCCGATCACGATAGCAGCCGCACCGGTGAGATCGGTGCGGTAGAGGCTGCTTTCCGCGTCGGCGGCGGTGCCGTAGACCCAGACGCCTCTTTCCTTTAGATCGCGAATGGTGTTGGCAATGTTGCTGACCCGGGCAACGGGCAGATACTCCACGGCCCCGGCGGACGTCTTTGCCACCACGGCGGTTAGGCCTACGCTGCGCCTTTTGGGGATGATAACGCCGTGCGCGCCCGCGCACTCCGCGGTGCGAAGGATGGCGCCGAGGTTGTGCGGGTCGGAGAGCTCGTCACAGATGACGATCATGGGCGCTTCGCCCCGCTCGGCGGCCAGGGCCAGAATGTCGTCCACGGAGGCGTATTCATGGGCTGCCACGGCGGCGATTACGCCCTGGTGGGCGCCTGTGGGGCTCATCTGGTCCAGCTTGCGGCGGTCGGTGGGGACGATGACGGCACCTGCCTCCTTCGCCTGGGCGGCCAGACGGACCAGGGAGCGGTCGGTGCTTCCCTCAGCAATATAGACCTTGTCAATGGTACGGCCGCTCTTGAGGGCCTCGGTCAGGGCGTTGCGCCCCTCGATCATTCCCTCGGCCAGCGCCTCAGGCTGACGGTCGGGAAAACGCGGTTTTGTTCGGTCAAATGATTCTTTTTTCATATCGGTAGGCACACTTTCTCACAATATCTTTCATATTATACCAGAAAACCGCCCCGAGCACAAGCATAAAAAACGAAAAAACCTGTTAGTGTACAGGTTTTTTCGAAGAATACGGGTCAGGTCCGATAGGATACCAAAAGAAAAGTATGGTAATTCCTGAAGAACGAGTATCAAGCTTCTGCTTTCTGCCTCAGTGTCCGCATGGCGTTCAGAATTGCGATCACGCTTACACCGACGTCGCCGAAAACGGCCAGCCACATGTTGGCAAGACCCAGCGCACCAAGGATCAGGATAATGAACTTCACTGCCAGTGCGAAGACGATATTCTGCTTGACAATCCGAAGGGTCTTCCGGGCAATGGAAATGGCTGTGGGCAGCTTGCGAAGATCGTCGTCCATGATTACCACGTCCGCGGCCTCGATGGCGGCGTCAGAACCCAGAGAGCCCATGGCGATGCCCACATCCGCCCGGGAGAGCACAGGCGCGTCGTTGAGCCCGTCGCCGACATAGCCGAGCGTTCGTCCTGATGCCTGGGTTTTTATCAGTGCCTCCAGCGCCGCCACCTTTTCCTGGGGCAGAAGCTCTGCCTCCAAGGCGTCCAGACCCAGGCTGTGGGCCACAGCCTCGGCCGCTTGCCTGCGGTCTCCGGAGAGCATTACGGTCCGGTCCACGCCCGCGGCCTTTACGGCCTGCAGGGCCTCGCGCGCGCCGTCCTTCACGCTGTCGGAGATTACGAGAACACCCCGATATTTTCCGCCCAGGGCGACATATACCAGGGTCCCGCTCAACGCCGCGGGGGAGAAGGCAACATTTCGGTCCTGCAGCAGGCGTGCGCTGCCGACCAGCAGTTCCCGGCCGTCGAGAATGGCGATCACGCCCTGCCCTGCGATTTCCTGTACCGCCTGCACGCGGTTCAGCGCCGTTTCCCTGCCCAAGGCCTCCCGAACACAGAGGGCGATGGGATGGGTGGAACAGCCCTCGCCCAGCGCGGCCAGCTCCAACAGTTCCTCGCCGGAGCCGACAGCTGGCCGGACGGCTGTGACCTTGAACTCGCCCCTTGTCAGCGTTCCGGTTTTGTCAAAGACCAGGGTGGAGAGCTTTGCCATAGCCTCCAGATAATTGCTGCCCTTGACCAAAATGCCATTTCGGGAGGCAGCCCCAATGCCGGCGAAGAAGCCCAGCGGCACTGAGATCACCAGCGCGCAGGGGCAGGAGACCACCAGGAAAATGCAGGCGCGGTGAATCCATTCTCCCCAGCCCTGACCGAAGAACAGTGGTGGGATCACAGCCAGCAGGATCGCGCAGAGGGTGACGATGGGGGTGTAGTATCGTGCAAAGCGCGTGATGAAGCCCTCGGTTCTTGCTTTCCGGGAAGAGGCGTTTTCCACCAACTCAAGAATTCGGGTCACAGTGGCGTCGGCGTAGGCCTTAACGGTGCGTATCCGCAGCACGCCGCTGCCGTTGACGCAGCCGGAGATCACCTCACTGCCGGGCAGGGCCGCCCGAGGGACGGACTCGCCGGTGAGGGCCGCCGTGTCGATCAGAGATTCGCCCTCGATCACAATGCCGTCCAGTGGGATGCGTTCACCGGGTTTGACGATGATGACGGAGCCCACGGCAACATCCTCGGGATCGGCTTCGACCAGGCCCTCCGGGGTCTCCAGATTTGCGTATTCGGGAACAATGTCCAGCATCTCCGCAATGGACCTGCGGCTCTTGCCCACGGCATAGCTCTGGAAGAGCTCGCCCACCTGATAGAGCAGCATAACTGCCGCTGCTTCGGGATACTCACCCACACTGAAGGCGGCAATGGTGGCCACGGCCATCAAAAAGTTTTCATCGAAGACCTGGCCGTGGAAGATGTGTTCCACAGCTTCCCAGAGAATGTCCCAGCCGATGATGAGATAGGGGACCAGAAACACTCCAAGCTTCCCGAGCCGGGGCAGGGGGGCCAGGATTTCCAGACGGTCAAGCGCCATCGCGGCGGTCAGAAGCGCAGCCGCGAGCAGGATACGGAATAAGGTGCGTCTCTGTTTGCTTGTCATTGCCATCACCTCAATCTCATCAGCTGTCGATCACGATCCTGCAGCCCTTGTCGACCCGGTCACAGCACTTCTGCGCCTCGGCCAGGATCGCATCGAAGCGCTCGTCGTCAGCGTCCAGGGTCAGCTTCTGGGTCATGAAGTTCATGCTTGCGTCCCGGACGCCGGGGATCTTCCTGATGAGCGTTTCCATCTTTGCGGCGCAGTTTGCGCAGTCCAAGTCTTCCATCCTGAATTTCTTTTTCATGTTCCATTCCTCCCATATTGTGTTTTGCAAGAGCCGATGAAGTATCAGGATTCGATCAACGGCGGTTCGTCTTCCAAAACGTGCTCCATGCCCATGCGGCAGATGGTCCGCACGTGGTCGTCCGCCAAAGAGTAGTAGATGACCCGTCCGGCCTTGCGGTACTTCACCAGATTGGACTGCTTAAGCACCCGGAGCTGGTGACTCACCGAGGATTTGGTCATCCCCAGCAAAACGGCAATGTCGCAGACGCACATTTCGGCTTCCATCAAGGCATAGAGAATCTTGAGCCGTGTGGAGTCGCTGAACAGCTTGAAGGTGTCCGCCAGATCCAGCAGCACATCGTCCTGCGGCATCGTTCCGCGCACCCGGTCCACCACCTCCTGATGGATCACCGTGCAGTCGGTCCGGTCCAGCTCCATGTCGTAAAATTTCATCGCGTATAACCCCCCTCTAAGGTAGAAAGGTTGAACGAATGTTCAACTATTTGACTGTATTATACTACGACCTTCCCGGCTTGTCAAGAAGGAATTCCAAATTTTTCCGGACGGAGAATTCCGGCTTTTTTCGGATGGAAAATTCAAGCTTTTCCCGGATGGAGCAATGCGGCAGCCCTGTTCTTTTTCACTTTGTTCGAAAGGACAGGGGAGGAGGAAAGAGCGGATTCTTCACTTCGTTCAGAATGACGGGAAATGACGAAGGGACGGATTCTTCACTTCGTTCAGAATGACGGGGAAGGACGAAAGAGCGGATTCTTCGACTACGCTTCGCTCCGCTCAGAATGACAGCGGGGAAACGTGTTCAATTTTGTCGTCCTGAGCGAAGTCGAAGGACCCGTACGCTCTGCCGACGTTTCCCGCCGACCTTAGAGCAGGAAGCACAGCTTTCCGATTTGTCGTCCTGAGCGAAGCCGAAGGACCCGTACTCCAGTCATTGCCGGAGGCAATGATGCCGCCTGCGGGCGGCAGGAGGGACGGATTCTTCACTTCGTTCAGAATGACGGGAAAGGAGGAAAGAGCGGATTCTTCGACTACGCTTCGCTCCGCTCAGAATGACAGCG
>CALYTU010000039.1 GCA_945487445.1 uncultured Clostridia bacterium
GTCTTTCAGTCCTCAACTCCTGTATTTCAGTTCAGTATGAGCTGAACAGTTACGCAGGAACAGTCCAAATCCGCGAAGTGGGGGAACTTTTGCTGGACATTGTGAGATTCGTGTGATATAGTTAAAAGAAACGGAAAAGGCGATCAGTTATGATACTTACGATGAGAGAGGGAAACTATGGACACGCATAAGCGGTTTCAAGATTGGATCCACGATCGGCTGCCTCTGTTCGTGCTTTTGCTGTGTATCGTCCAGCCTGTTATGGATGTTGCCGGTTATTGGCAGCAGACGTTTGGGATCAGTAACGCCGTGACAATGGTCCTGCGAATGGTTCTGCTCGGCGGCTCTGTGCTGCTGGGCTTCTTGCTGTGTGACCGGAAACGGTACTATATCCTGACCGCGGTCATTCTTTTTGCGCTGACGGCTGGACATATCTATGCCTGTACACGTTCCGCAAACGGCTATATCGAGCCCGTCAAGGATCTGGTAAATCTCGTCCGCATCTATTTTCTGCCGCTGATGACGCTATGCTTCATCACCTTCCTGCGAAAGAATGAAGCCGTTTTTCCGGCTTTGATTCGGGGCATGGTCATTGATCTCTTCCTGATTGCAGGGGTACAGCTCTTCAGCGCTCTGACTGGGACGGATCCTCATACCTACTCGGTGGACAAAATCGGTATCCGGGGCTGGTTTTTGTGGACGAACAGCCAAAGCGCAATTCTTGCCATGCTCGCGCCGATTGTGATCGTTTGGTCGGTTCGGCGCTGGAAGGGCAAGATCCTGCCGATTATTTTGGTCACGGCTGTGTCCGAGGCAACGCTGTTTGTTCTTGCTCCCCGCCTGGCATATGCAAGCCTGGCGATTACTGGGCTTGGCATCGCGTTCTGCCTTCTCCTGTTCAATCGCGCCTGCTGGCGGCAGGCGCTGGCGGCGGCCCTCATTACATGCCTGTTTATCGCTGCTTTTCCGATCTCGCCCACGCAATCGCGTCTTTCTGTCAATGAGGATCGGGCCGTGCTGACAGAAAAGAAAATTGAAAAAATGAACATCCAAATCGAGATCGTATCGGAGCCCGAGACAGAGAACGAGGGAAAAGATGGAGATCCGGCTGCCGCGCCGAAGCCGAAGGTGAAGTTGGATAAGAAAAATGCGGCAAAGCTGGAAAAGCTCTACCGTTCACAGGATATTATCTGGTCGATGGTTGAGCGTTTTGGCCGCGAACGTGTTTTCCAGGCCTACAACTATACGCTCGATCCCACGGTTTTGAGCAACACGCGGTTGATGAAAATTCGTTTTTGCGAGCTGTTGATGCTGGAATCAGGCGTCGCATCCCGGCTCTTCGGCCTGAATCTGGCGGAGATGTGCTTTACGAGGCTTGATAAAAACGGGAATCCCCATGTCGATAACTACGATGTTGAGAACGACCTGCACGGAATCTATTTTCTAACCGGCATTGTCGGCCTTGCGATGATGATTCTGTTTTTGCTTTTCTTCGGCGTGCGGGCGTTGATCGCCGTGATTCACTGGCCCAGGATGTATTTCACCCCGAAGATGGGGGCCTTTGCCATTGCCTACGGGCTGGGGTTGATCCATGCTTACTATACCGCCTCTGTTCTGCGGAGGAATAATGCGTCCTTCTATCTGGCAATCGTTCTGGCCGGCCTTTGGTATTTGAGCCGACGTCAGACGGAGAAGCAGACAGAGGCGTGCGAACAACCGGCCTGCGAATAGGAGGAAAACGCCATGGAAATTGCCAGCTGCCATCGTTCCAAACTGAATCGGCTCCTGCCACTGATCGTTGGATTTTTCTGCGTCATTCAGCCTCTGCTGGATGTGGCGGCATATTGGCTCCGGGAGCTGAATCTTTCGAGCACCTGGACTACGTTGTTCCGGCTGATCCTTCTGCTGAGTGGTTTTGCGATCGGGTTCGCCGTCACCGAACGCAGAAGGGCCTATCTTGTGTTCGGACTTGTGGTACTCGTCTATTTAACGGGGCATGTGGTGGCCTGTTTGCAGACCGATGAAGGCTATCGCGATTGGGTGGAGGATCTGACCGATCAGGCCAGAACGCTTGTCCTGCCCCTTACGGCGATGAGCTTCATGAGTTTTCTGCGTGCCAATCGTGCTGCCTTCCCCGCTTTGCTCCGTGCCATGGTTGTTAATTTGGGGATCATTCTTGCGGTGATGGTTGTCAGCACCCTGACCGGGACCGACCCCCACACTTATCCAACCAAGGGGGCTGGCGTCCGCGGCTGGTTTATCTGGCCAAGTCCCCAGAGCGCGATTTTGAGCATTCTTTCCCCCTTGGCAATCGCTTGGGCACTGCGCCGCTGGCCAAACCGCGTCCTGCCTGTTGCGCTGGCGAGCCTTGCGAGCTTTGCCATGCTCTTCCTCTACGGTACGCGGCTGAGTTATCTGACTGTTGCGGGCGTGGGTTTGGGTCTGGCAGTCTGCGTCTTCCCGGGTGGGAAGACGCATCGTCTCCAGGCTGCGGGCATTCTGCTCAGCGCCGTGCTGCTGCTGGCTTTCCTCCCAGTCTCGCCCATGACGGTCAATCGTTCCGCCCTGGAGGAAAATGAGTGCATCAAGCAGATACGGATCAACCAAGCGGTGAAGGCCGTGACCGTGTCGGCTTCCGCTTCGCCCAACACAGAAGATCCCGGCTCCGAAGCGCCGCCGAATACAAAGGATCTGACGGCCATTCGCGCCGCCTACCGTTACAATCTGCAGGGTATGATCGACCGCTTCGGCCTGGAACGCGTGGCAGAGCGCTACAATTATTCCCTTGCGTCCCATGTGATTTGTAATGACCGAATCATGAAAATCCGGTTTTGCGAGCTGTTGATGCAGGATATTTCCAAAGAGACTCCGCTTGCGCGATTCTTCGGCCTGGAGCTGCGGAGAACCCGCGTTAATCATACGGAAGTCTACGATTTCTACGCCGACAGCTGGGAGCTCGGGACGGAGAATTACGACCCGGAAAACGATTTCTACGGCATTTTGACGCTGAACGGTGTGATTGGCTTCGGCCTGCTTGCCGCCTTTCTTATGTGGTTCGGACTGTGGGCGTTGATTGCCGTTTGGAGGGAGCACAGCCGTTTTACGCCGGTGTTTGCAGCCTTCCTCGGCGCCTACGGGATTGCCGTTCTCTATGCGATCAACACTGCTTCTACGCTCCGACGCAACAACGCGTCCGTGTATTTTGCCTGGGTCCTGGCCGGCCTCTGGTATCTTTCAACCCGACCCCTTTCAGAAGGAGAAGCCCATGATTGAGATCAGCATCATTATACCCGTTTACAATGTACAGGATTATCTGGCCCGCAGCGTGGACGCGATTCTGAAAAATGACACCGAAGGCTGCGAGGTCATTCTGGTGGACGACGGCTCCAAGGACGGCAGTCCTGCCATCTGTGATGCTTACGCGACGGCTCATCCGAAACTGATCCGGGTGCTCCATCAAAAAAACGCCGGCCCCGGCGCGGCTCGCAACGCGGGCATTTCTGCCGCGCGCGGCGAGTGGTTTCTGTTTGTGGACAGTGACGACCGCCTGGCACCCAACGCCCTTCAACGGCTCCGCGCCGCGATCGCGGAGGAGGAAGCCGACGTGATCTCCTTCCAGTTCTACAAGGAATCGGTCAAGGGTGAGATCTGGGAGGAATGGTCCGGACCCATGCAGGCCAGGACGCGGTTTTCCCTTGCCGAGCAGCCGGGTTTTTTGCTGACACAGCCTTCCTGCTGGCTCCGGCTGTGGAAACGCTCCGTATTTTCGGACAACGACATTCGCTTTCCCGATGTGGTCTGGTATGAGGACATTCGGACTGTGACAAAGCTGCTGGCAAAGGCGAAGCGCATTGTCAACCTGCCCGACCACCTCTACTATTATCTGAATCGGCCCGGCTCCATCATGAACAGCAGCCAGTTGCCCCGGAACCGGGACATTCTCCCGGCTTTTGCAGATATTCTGGACTGGTTCGTTCAGCAGGGGCTCAAGCAGACCTATTATGACGAGCTTTGCGCGCTGACGGTTCAGCACGTTTTGCTGGCTGCTTCTGTCCGCGTATCCCGAATTGATCCGGGCTCGGAGATTTTGGGTGAGTTTGCGCGATTCACCGAATCGCGCTTTCCGGACTGGAGGGAGAATCCCTATACCAGAACCCTTCCCCGGATGAAACGCCTTGCCCTGTGGCTGGTGACGCATCGGCGCTATCGCCTGATCCGAACGCTTTTTAATCTGAAAGGATAAACTTATGAAATTCAGTTTAATTGTCCCGGTTTACAATGTCGCTGCATATCTTCCGCGCTGTATGGACTCCCTGCTCTGCCAGCAGTGCGATTCGTGGGAGATCATCCTGGTGGATGACGGTGCGACCGATGGCAAGTGCCCGGCCATCTGCGATGAATACGCCGCCCGCTATCCGGATCTGGTTCGGGTCATCCATCAGGCCAACGGCGGTCTGGGAGCGGCCCGGAACACCGGGATCGAGACTGCCCGGGGAGATTATCTGCTCTTCGTGGACAGCGATGACACCGTGGCTGCCGATACCCTTGCCCGGCTCGGACAGGAGATTGAGCGCAGCCACGCGGATATGTACGTTTTCTCCTTCCGCTACGTCAGCGAGGAAGGGGAGGAGCGCCCCGCTGAGCCGCGGTGTTCCAAGGTGACGGGAGAAGTCCAAACGCTGGCGGATACACCCGAGCTGCTGCTGGACCCGCCCATGGCCTGGAACCGGCTATGCCGCCGCTCACTTTTCCTTGACAATGGAATCCGCTTCCCGGGCCGGGTCTGGTACGAGGATCTCTGCACCACGCCGAGCCTGCTTTTGAAGGCCGAAAGCATCGTTCAGATCGAGGATCCCTTCTACGGCTATCTGCTCCGCGTCGGCTCCATCATGCGCAGTTCCAATCTCAAGCGCAATCTGGAGATTCTCAATGCACTGGATATGGCCCGCGCGCCCTTTGACCGGGCCGGAGTGACAGCGCGTTACGAGCCCTGGCTCTGTTATCTCGCCGTGGATTCCGTTCTCGCTGCCGCAAGGCGTGTGTTGATGGCGGACCCCAAGGCGGACTATCTGCCAGACTTCTTGGACTATATCAAGCAGCATTACCCAGACTACCGCCAAAACGAGCGCCTGCCCCGTCTGGGGAGAAAAAAACTGATCCTGCTCCGTCTGCTGGAGGGCAAGCGCTATCGGCTGGCCCGGGCCATGTTCCGGCTGGCGAACAAACTGAAATAAGAGGCAAAACCGTGTTTTCAAAAATCAAAAAGCTCATGAGGAAAAAAGAGGGCGTCCTTGCCTGGAACACCCTCATGCTCTATTTGCTGACCTTTTCTAATTATTTTCTCTCGCTGCTGGTCGTACCATATGAGACGCGCGTTTTGGGCGACGTGGGCTATGGGGTGCTTGGCGTAGCCATGGCGATTATGGTCTATTTCCAGCTCTTTATCGACTTCGGTTTTCTGCTCTCCGCCACAGAGGAGGTTTCTCGTTTTCGACAGGATCGGCAGCGGTTGAACGTAGTTTTGAGCGCCGTGACCTGGTGCAAGCTGGCGCTCTGCGGCCTGTCACTTTTAATCCTGTTCGTCCTGTGTCAGTTCATCGGAGCTTGGAAAGGGAAATTTGGCTTTTACAGTCTGTTTTTTATCGGTACTGCCATCAACGCTCTGCTGCCCGATTTCCTATACCGGGGCTTGGAGAAAATGTCCGCCATTACCATTCGCACAGTTTGCATCCGAGCCTTCTCCACGTTGGGAATTTTTCTTTTTTTGAAGTCGGCGGAGGACGTTTGGGTCATTCCGGTGCTCACAGCAATCGGAAATCTTGTGGCTGTCTTCGTCTGCTTTCTGGACGCGAAGAAGCGGCTTGGGATTCGACTTTGCCGGGTCAAGCTCAGGGACGTATGGCTTCGGATGAAGCAGTCGTCGGTTTTTTTCCTGTCCCGGTTTGCCACGACAGCCTACTCTGCCCTGAATACCGTCATTTTGGACATCGTTGCGCCGACGAATAGTCCCGTTCGCGGATACTACGCCTCTTCAGACAAGCTAATGACGACCGGAAAAAGCGCGCTCTCTCCTATTTCGGACAGTCTGTATCCCTATATGGTCAAAAACCATGATTACAAGCTGGTCAAAAAGGTTCTGCTGATTCTGGAGCCGTTGATTCTTGTATTCTGCGCGGTTATATTTGTGTTTGCGTCAAAGTTTTGCGTCCTGCTCTTTGGCGAGGCCTTCGCACCGGCAGGCGACGTGCTTCGTGTGATGTTGCCCACGGCGGTTGTCATCCTGCCCAGTTATATCTGCGGCTTCCCCATGCTCTCCTCCATGGGCCTTGCAAAGCACGCCAACTATTCGACTGTTTTCGGTTCAATCATCCATATCATCAATCTGGCAATCCTGTATTTTACGGGAAATATGAATATGATCACCCTCGGCGCGGCGATGTCCGTGGCTGAGGCCCTAATCCTCTGCTATCGCCTGGTGGTCATCTGGCGACACCGCGACCGTTTAAAGGAGAATGTCCATGTCGATTCATGATCTGGCTGTTAAGGCCATTACTGCCTTGACCCCGGTGCGGAAAAACCGGGTGGTGTTTTGCAGCTTCTATGGCAACGGCTATTCCGACAGCCCCAAGGCCATCTGCGATGTATTGCTGCAAAGCGGCGAGGCCCTGGATCTGATCTGGCTGTGCAGGGACGAGGCCGCTGCCGCGACCCTGCCCGCCGGTGTTCGGGCTGTCCCCAATCGAGGCATGAAAAAGCTCAGAGCCCTGGCCTCCGCCGGGATCTGGGTGGATAACTGCCGGAAATATGAGAATATGAAGCGGAAAAATCAGTTCTATTTGCAGACCTGGCATGGCTTCGCCCTGAAAAAGCTGGAGCGGGACGCGGAGGCAAGCCTGGAGCCTGCCTATTTGGAGGCCTGCAAGCGCGACGCTGCGCAGTGTGACCTCATGATCTCCGGCAGCGGGTTCATGACGAAGCTCTACGGCAGCAGCTTCTGGTTCAGCGGTGCTGTGTTGAACACGGGAACGCCGCGAAACGACATCTTCTACCGGGACCATGCCGCCCTGCGTGCCAAGGTTCGCGACGCCCTGGGTCTGACAGAGGATCGGAAGCTGGCCCTCTATGCGCCTACCTTTCGGGGGGACCACGCCACGGAGGTCTATCGACTGGACACGGAAATGGTTCGCAGGAAATGCGAAGAAAACTTCCAGGGCGAGTGGACTGTGCTGATCCGGCTGCATCCCAACGTGGCGAACCAGTCTGGGAATCTGTTTTCTTATGACGGCGACCGACTCGTGGACGCCACCGCCTATCCCGATATGCAGGAGCTTTTGTGTGCCGCCGACCTGCTGATTACGGATTATTCCTCCTCCTTGTTCGACTACGCCCTGACGGGAAAGCCCATCGTTCAGTTCGCTACGGATATTGAATCCTACCGACGGGATCGGGATTTCTATTTTAACCTGGAGGATCTGCCGTTTCCGTTGGCCCGGAGCAACGAGGAGTTGGAGAAGCTCCTGACGGACCTTCAGCCGCTCTGGACCAGTCCGGCCTGGGCGGAATTCGCGCGGGAAAACGAGTTTTGCGAGGATGGACAGGCGTCTGTCCGCTGTGCGGCGCTCATTCTGCAACAGATCAAAAAATCATAGCGCAAGCATGCCGCATATAAAAATCGTCTCCCTCGCCCGGCAGGCGACATATCAACTGCAAAGGAGAAAAACCATGAAACGGGTTATAACTTACGGAACCTTCGATTTGCTCCACTACGGTCACATCAACCTGCTCCGCCGCGCCAAGGCACTCGGGGACTATCTGATCGTTGTCCTGTCCACCGATGAATTTAACTGGAATGAGAAGCAAAAGAAGTGCTATTTCACCTATGAGGTCCGCAAGCAGCTTTTGGAGGCCATTCGTTACGTGGATCTGGTCATTCCCGAGGAAAACTGGGATCAGAAAATCTCCGATGTGAAGGAATACCATGTGGACACCTTCGTGATGGGAGATGACTGGAAAGGAAAATTTGACTTCCTGAAGCCCTACTGCGAGGTGGTCTATCTGCCCCGCACCCCGGAGATCAGCACCACGCAGATCAAAAAAGATCTGAACCGTCAGGGCTGATCCATGCGGGATTTTTTCGGCAGGGAAGCCGACTTGAGCGGAAAAAAACTTTGGCTTTTGGACATGGACGGCACGATCTATTTGGAAAACCGGATTTTTGACGGCACCCTCGATCTGCTGGAAACCATCCGTGAAAGAGGCGGCCGCTATGTCTTCATTACCAACAACTCCTCACGATCTGTCACGGATTATTTGAATAAGGTCCGAGGGATGGGAATTCGGGCTGGGGAGGAGGACTTTTTTACCTCCGCGCAGGCTGCCGCCCATCTGCTGCAAACGAACCATCCCGGCGCGAAGGTTTATTGCCAGGGAACGGAAAGTCTGGTGCGGGAGCTTCGGCAAGCAGGCATCTCCGTGACCACAGAGGTTGAGCCGGTTGACGTGGTCCTTACGGGCTTCGATATGGAGCTGACTTCCGAGAAGCTCCGAAGGACGTGTCAGATCCTGACGGAACAGAAGGAAGCGACATATTACGCAACGAACCCGGATCTGGTCTGCCCCGTCAGCTTCGGCTATGTCCCGGACTGCGGCTCCATGAGCATCATGCTCCGGAACGCCACCGGTCGCGAGCCGATCTTCATTGGCAAGCCGCAACCTGCCATGATTCAAATTGTCATGCAAAAGCTGAGCTGCTCTTCTGCGGAAACTGTCGTTGTAGGCGACCGGGTTTATACCGACATTGCCTCCGGCTATCACGCCGGGGTCTGTACCGTGGGCGTCCTCTCCGGGGAAGCCACTGTGGAGGACTTCCGAACCGCCGCAACGCCTCCCACGTTTTTATTTGAGAACGTCCGCGAGATCTGGCGGGCAGTTCATGAATAATCTCCGAAACACAGAAAACAAGCAAGAGATACCCGCTCGGATACCGCTTGCCTGTTTCTTTAATTTGTAATCTGCTTTCTGGTTACCGGCTTAACTCAGCAAACACGCCGTAGGGGCGCTCATTGAGCGCCCTCGTTTGCGTGAGCAAACGATCTGAACGCAGGCGGTACGGCACCCGTGTCGGATTAGCCTCCGGCAAATTGTCCGCCGCGGCGGACCGGGCGCACGATGAGCGCCCTTACGTCAGATTTGAAACGCTTCCATCGCAGCTTGCGGCTGCCTTTGGATGTTAGGCTGAGTTAATCCGATAACCAGAATCTGCTTTTTTATTGCGTGCTCTGGAGCTCCCCGAGACCGGTCTGCTCCTTCATCTTCTCCACGGCGGATATCAGCCGCTCATAGAGCTTTTCAGAAACGCTGTCATAGTAGCCGCTGTTGTAAAAGCGGATGGCGGCCAGCGTGTCGAGAATCTCATATTCCCTGAGCTCCAGCTCCTCCGAGGGGGCGGCGGAGTAGGTGGGCGCATATTCCAGGTTCGTGATACGGACGCCCTCGCCATCCTTACTGATCGTCACAGAGAGCACGCAGCCGTTTCGGGCGGAGTTGGTGTCGGCGCAGGAGACAAAGTCGCCCAGACTGTAGGCAATGAAGCTCCCGCCGAAGGGGGAGATCCGGCGGCTTGTGAGCGTCATCGGTCCGACAAAGTGGGAGTGCGAGCCGACGATCAGGTGAACGCCGCTTTGAAAGAGCAGCTTTGCAATCTCCTTTTGTGAGTCCGCAATTTGCTGGTCGTATTCGCTGCCCCAATGGACCATGGCCACGATCACATCCGGGCTCTGTGCTTTGGCCTCCTCCACGACGGCGGTGATTGAAGCATGGTCGATCTTGCTGTAGTTCGTGTCGTAGTCGTTGTAGAGCAGATTGACGCAATACTCCGCGCCAACCGGAAGCCGGAGATTGTTCATGCCCTTTGTGAAGGCGAGAAACGCAATCCGCAGGCCGTTCACATCTCGAATCAGAACGCCGTGCTCCTGTCGGTCTTTTTCTGAGCTCCAGGTTCCAAGCGCGTCCATCCCTGCTGCCTCGATGGCCTGCTTCGTGGCTGATAGTCCGGTGATGCCGTTTTGGATTGTATAGGAGTTAGCTGTCTGGAGGATGTCGAAGCCGGCGTTGTATAGTGCCTGGAGCAGAGCGGGCGGATAGCTGTGATCCGAGGCAAGTTCGGCTTGCGTGACGTTCCCCTCCAAATTGCCAACGGTCAGATCCGCTGCGGCCAGTCGGGGGACAATCCGCCGGAAAAGCGGTGTGAAGTCGTAGCCGGTTTCGGTTCGGAAGCCGTCCAGCATGGCATTGTCCAGACAGATGTCGCCTACAAAGTTGATGGTTGCGACGGCGGTGCCGGGAGCGGCTGTTTCCGTCTGTTCCGGGATGTCGTTGCTCTGATCATGCAGAAGGAAAAACAGACTGACCCCCAGGAGCAGAAGCAGCAGAAACGGAAGCATCCGACGCAGACGGCGCTTTCGACGACGTGCCTTTCCGAGCCGGCGGTCCTGCCGAAGCTGTTCTTCGAGATTGTTTAGATATGGATCAGGCATAGATTTGCCTCCAGGAAAAGTTGATGCGAGTATTTTACAATACATCTCGGAAAAACTCAATATTTATTTTGAGTTTAGGTTGGTTTTTCGTGATTTATATGCTATAATACGGAAAAATGATTACAAGAAGGAGCTTCTGCATGTATAGAAAACCCTGTGGGCTTCTGGCGTTCATCCTGGCATTCCTGCTGCTTGCGGGCTGCGGCAGCGGGGGCGTTATACACCAAATTCCCGATATCCCCCGAAATGAGCGGGCGTTGTCTGATTTCGGGACCGACGCGAAGGGTCGTCCAACTTATCCCGGTGCGGTTCTGGGTGTGGATGTTTCTTCCCACCAGGGCGACATTGACTGGCAGCGCGTCCGCGCCGACGGAGTGGAGTTTGCCATTCTCCGGATTGGTTTTCGCGGCAATACCGCCGGAAGCCTGAATATGGATGAGTCCTTCGCCGGCAACTATGTGGAGGCAAGAAACGCGGGCCTGCGCGTGGGCGCCTATTTCTTCTCGCAGGCGATCTCGGAGCAGGAAGCCAGGGAAGAGGCCGCATATACGCTTCGGCTCCTGGATGGCATTCCGTTGGATCTGCCGGTCTTCTTTGACTGGGAGGAGGCGGCCGAAGGCCGCACCGGCGGAAAAGCCTCCTCCGCGGTGGGCGGTTACGCTGCGGCGTTCTGCCAGACGCTCACCGAAGGCGGCTACCGGGCGGGTGTCTATTTTAATCAGAATTACGGCTATTCCATCATGCATCTGGAAAATTTGCTGGACCATGCCTTCTGGATTGCGGAATATGCGGACGGCCAGAGCTTCAGCTTCCGGACGGATCTCTGGCAGTTTACCGGCTCCGGCCATGTGGACGGAATTGACACAATCGTGGATATGGACCTGCTGTATCAATCGGAGGAAGAAAATGAGTAAGATCAAAAAGCTCCTGGATAAGACCTTCTGGCTCTATGTGGGCCTCGGTATTCTGAATTACGGAATCTGTAACGCAATCATGCTGTTCTTACATAACGTATGCCATGTGGAAACGACTGCCAGCCTGATTATCGAATTTACCATGCAAACAGCGGCTTCGTTTCTGCTCAATCGCTATGTGACCTTCCGCGGCGTTTCGATCTCGCGTTGGTGGCCGGTTAAGTTCGTCGTCTCGGTGGGGGTAAGCTACCTGCTTGCGAAAGTCCTGCTGTACAAGGCCTTTGAGTATCTGATTACGCTGCCCTTCTTCATTTCCATTGCCGATTGGGTGCAGGGTCTGATCGCAAAAACCGCCGACCCACTGGTTTTCCGGCACAATTTGGTGATGCTTGCCTGCACCTTTACATACTGTGTCATCAACTATGTGGGTCAGCGGTATTATGTATTCAAGTCGGTAGAAACAAAGAAACAGGTATCTATTCAGTAGCCCCATCTGTCATTTCGAACGAAGTGAGAAATCCGTT
>CALYTU010000040.1 GCA_945487445.1 uncultured Clostridia bacterium
CGGATTTCTCGGCGATGAATCGCCTCGAAATGACAGGATACTGAACAGATACGTTCAAAGTTTTATTTGACTTTATCGAGCTTCATTGATAAAATGAAATCAGAGAAAAAGGTTTCTCAAAAGAAGGAGTATCTATTCAGTAGCCCCATCTGTCATTTCGAACGAAGTGAGAAATCCGTTCCTTTTTGCGTAGATAATACGGATTTCTCGGCGATGAATCGCCTCGAAATGACAGGATACTGAACAGATACAAGAAGGAAAAGGAGGTCTGTATGATGCAGTACGCCTTGATTTTTGTTGGTGTGTTTTTTCTTGCGTTTGTTGTCATTATCATTCGAAACAAAAAAATAAACGGCGAGATTAATCAGAACGGGATCGAGACCGACGCCGTGGTGTCCCGCATCAAAGAGCATGTGACCACAGATTTGCACGGGACTTCCGTTACCTATACCTACTATGTCACGTATCGGGCGATGAACGGTCAAACCGTGTAAGCCAGGCTCGGAAGCGGGAAGAGCGTGGATTTCAAAATCGGCAAAAAGGCCTGGGACTATGATCTTGAAGAGGGGACCAAGGTGCGTATCAAGTATCTGCCCGAAAAACAAACTACGCGATTCGGGTTGACTAACCGGCTTTCTGTATTTGACGCCAGAACAGCATCGCACACCGGGCCGGGGATTATGCCTCCGGCTCGGTTTTCTCGCTGTGGCGCTCCACCTGGGGCGCCTTTTGGTGCTGCAACAAACCTACTGGTCCCGCTATTTCAGAGTACGCAGTCATATCGGGCGGTTACGCCGTCCGTGCGCAGCGGATCGGCGAGGGAGGACAGACTCATCTCTTTGTTCATATTTCATATGTAGCGTATATCGTATTTTACGCTCTTTTGCACCACCGTCTTTCCGTGCGGCTTTGCCCTGATTTGCAAAAACTTAAGTAATTCGCTCTTGCTAAGGTGACTAATCATTTGACAATCATTCAGTTTCCGGTTATCGGTTGAACGCATCAGGACGCTGTAGGGCGATGCCGCCAAAAGGCATGGCATATCGTTCCAAGCGTAGCGCTCCACGATGATGCGCAGCAGCCCACCGGGCTGCCGGCGCTTCACGCGCTTGCATGGAACGCCCGTACATGCGCAGCAAGCAACGTATGCGTCAGCAAACGATTTTACCGCGTTTCAAATCGTGACCGTGCCGGATTTGCCTGCGGCAAATTGTCCGCTGCGACGGTCCGGGCGCCCACTGAGCGCCCCTACGGAAAATCGGAAACGCTTCTGCCCCGGGCTGACGTCTCCATCAAATGAAAGCTGACGAAAACCGATAATCAGGATTCAGTTTACTGTAGAGCGATGAATTAATCGATTACCGCGGTCAATAGACCGTTTGTGAAAAAGAAACTCATGAAGGAGCCGGTTTGGCTCTGGTTAGGAGAACGATTATGAAGGGAAAATTTGTACTGGCACAGGTTGCTTCCGTTGGAGATCCTGCCGTGAACCTGAAAAAAGCGAAGGAGCTTGCAGAGAACGCGTATGAAACCTATCACCCCGATGTTTTCATTTTCCCCGAGATGTTTATGAGCTTTTTCCCATGGAGAACAGACCGTGACACGGTCCTGTCCACTGCGCAGCCGCTTGACGGCCCGTTTGTCACGCAGATGCGCAAACTTGCGAAGCAGTACGGCATGTGGACCGTCTTCGGTATGAACGAGACCGTTGAGGATCCGAACGATCATCGCAGTTACAATACGATCGTTGTGCTTGACAATCGGGGAGAGATGGTCTCCACATATCGCAAAACGCACCTGTACGACGCCTTCGGTTATCGGGAGTCCGACGTTAACAAGCCCGGCGATCGCTTCTTTGACCCGATTGAGACCCCGTTCGGCAAGATTGGCCTGTTTACCTGCTATGAGGTGCGTTTCCCCGAGGTGGCTCGCGATCAGCGAAGGAAGGGCGCGGACATTCTCCTGATGCCGACAGCCTGGGCAGCGGGCAAGATAAAAAGCCTGCATTTCCACACGCTGATTACCGCCCGTGCGCTGGAAAACGGGGTTTATGTGCTTGCCTGCGATCAGTGCGGCAGCGACACAATCGGTGAAAGCGTTGCAGTCGACCCGATGGGTGTGACAATCGCTTCCGCCGGGGAAGGTGAGGAACTGATCCTCGCCTGTACTGACACGGATCGCGTGCAGGAAGTGCGTCGCAAAGTAGCATCCTTTGATCAGCGTCGTCCCGATTTATACCGCGGCTGAACGATTAAAAATCGTTTAGCCTGCCACGCTTCTTTTGTCAGCAGATTGTCGACCCACGGCGCGTCTCGTTCATGCGACACCGGGGACGCTTCTCGACACAAGAGACGGTTTGAAACCACTGCAAAAGCACCTGTTTTTGATGAGATAGGGTCGATAATTGCGCGTGTTGCAGTTTTTGGAAACCTTTTTGAAGCGATGCCGACTTTTTCAGCGGTTACGGACGGTTCTTCGTGTGATAAAGAACCATCCCCTGACCGGCGGATTTCGTTATACCGAAAAGAAACTCTTAATTGTACGCAGTTCCCCGGCAGTGACAGCGCAGAGGGCGAGAAAATCCCCTTGCGGGCCGTAGACGCGGTACTCGCCGTCGGCCAGCTTTCCGGTTTTCAGGCTTGCGCCGTTGCGAAGCTTCCGCTCCCCCGCTTCGTTGATCGTGCAGCTGGGACGGTCGGCAAAGAGGCTGTCCACCGGCAGCAAAAGCGCCTCGGGGTCGGGCGCGGCGAGAAGTTCCTCCATTGTGTGCGCCTTGTCCAGCCCATAGCGTCCTGCCCGGGTCCGGCGCAGGGCCGCCATGCACCCCCCGCAGCCCAGGGCTGCGCCAATGTCATGACAGAGGGTGCGGACGTAAGTCCCCTTGGAGCAGTGAATCCGCAGGGCCACGTCCGATTGTAGGGATAAGCATCGCTTGTCCGCAGACGCGCCTTGCCCGTCTGCGCAAAGCATTTCCAGCGCATAGATCATCACAGGCCGGGGCCGGCGCTCGATTTCCTTGCCCTGGCGGGCCAGGGTGTAGAGCTTTTTCCCGTTGACCTTGATGGCCGAGTACATGGGCGGAATCTGCAAAATCTCTCCGCGGAACCGGTCCAGCGCATCCTCCAGCTGCCCCTGTGTTATGTCAACCGGTGATGCCGCCAGGGTACGTCCGGTAACGTCCTGGGTGTCGGTGACAAGACCGAGACGAAGCGTGGCCTCATAGACCTTGTCCGCGTGCTCGAAGAAGGGCACAGCCCGGGTGGCGCGGCCGAGGAAAATGGGCAGCACGCCGGTGGCCATGGGGTCCAGCGTCCCACCGTGGCCGACATGTTTTTCATGAAAGACTCCCCGCAGCTTGGCGGCGACGTCCTGTGAAGTCCACCCCGCGGGCTTGTCCACGATCAAAATTCCGTTTGGCATTCCAGTTCAATCTCCTCTGCCAGAGCGGCCAGAACGGCCTCGCGGATGGCGGAAATGCCGCCCGGGAGGCTGGCGCCGGCCGCGCCGGGATGGCCGCCGCCGCCGAGCCGTTTGCAGATTTTTGCCGCGTCATAGTCGGGGCTGGTCCGCACGGAGACCTTGCCCATGCCGTTTTCCACTTCCCGGAGCATAACGGCAATTTGGACGCCCTCAATGGTCCGGCCGAACCCGGAAATGTCGTCGATGTCGTCCTCGGTCAGGGCAAGTCGCTCCATCAGCGCCTTGTCGATGGCGGAGACAGCCACCCGGCCTCCCGCGAAAAACTCCATGTGTTCAATCAGCCAGGCCTCCAGAGCCAGCCGCGGACGGCGCTTGACCTCGAAGAAGGCGCGGTTGATCGGATAGACTTCTGCCCCGGCGGCCACACAGGCTGCCGCGCGGCGGAAGGTGTCGGCGGTGACGTTGGCGTAGCGGAAGCAGCCTGTATCCGTGGAAATGGCCACATACAGAGCCTCCCCCATGGGCTTGTCCAGCCGGACGCCGAGCATGGGGATCAGATCCGTCAGCAGTTCGGCGCAGGCGGCTGCGTTTTCATCCACCAGGGTTCGGAGCGCGAAGCCATCGTTGGTGCCGTGGTGGTCAATGGCCAGGTCCGCTTCCTCATTTTCCATCCCGAAGGGGAAGAGCCCCCGGGAGGCAATGTCGCAGGTAATGATGGTAAAGCGAGATGCCTGCGAGGCGGAAGCATCCCGCGTGCCGGGATCAAAAGCCTGCTCCGGGGCCAGAAGCCCGTCCAGATAGGGGGCAAACTTTGGCGTAAACTGTGGGTTTGCATAGACCCAGGCGCGTTTTCCCAGCGAGCGAAGTGCCCGGCAGAGGGCAGCGCAGGATCCGACGGTGTCCCCGTCGGGACGGCGGTGGGAGAGCAGCAGATAATTGTCATGCGCCTGCAGAAAGGCTGCTGCCTCCGAGAGCGTCAGCGGTACGTTCATTTGTCATCACCCTCGCCGCCTGTGTGCCCGTCGTCCTCGGGAATATCCAGTGTGGAGAGGATATCCAGGATTCGGGCGCCGTAGGTGATGGAGTGATCCTCGGTCCAGATCAGCTCCGGCGTGTGGCGCAGGCTCAGCCGATTTGCCAGCTCATGACGCAGGTAGCCGCCCGCGGCCTTGAGCCCGTGGAGAACCTCCTTGCTCTGCTCCTTGTCGTAGACAGAGAAGTAGACCTTGGCATAGCGGAGATCGGCTGTGGTGTCCACCCGGGTCACGGAGACCATTGTCTTCTGCACCCGGGGATCCTTCAGCGTCCGCAGCAGGTCGGACAGCTCACGCTGAATCTCCTCGTTAATTCTTCCAATTCTATTTGATGGCATGGTTGCTCCTTTCATTCGCATAGCGTTCTGGGCGGCTTGCGCCGCCCAGAATCATCAATCCCGGTATTGCTCCATAACGAAGCACTCGAAGATGTCGCCTTCCTTGAGGTCGTTGTACTTGGCCACGGACATGCCGCACTCGAAGTTTGCCTGCACCTCTTTTACGGAGTCCTTGAACCGCTGCAGGCTGCCCAGCTCGCCGGTGTAGATTACCACATTGTCGCGCAGGACGCGAACCTTGGCGTCGCGGGTGATCTTGCCGTCCTTGACGTAGCAGCCGGCGACGGTGCCGATCGCGCTGACCTTGTAGAGCACGCGGACCTCGGCGTGGCCGATCACGGCCTCGCGGTACTTGGGCGCCAGCATACCCTTCATGGCAGCCTCGATCTCCTCCAGGCACTCATAGATGACGGAGTAGAGCCGGATATCCACGTTGGAGCGCTGGGCGGAGGCTGCAGCGGCCGCGTCGGGCCGGACGTTGAAGCCGACGATGATGGCGTTGGCCGTGGAAGCCAGCAGAATGTCGGATTCGTTGATGGCGCCTACGCCGGCGTGGATGACCTTGACGGCCACCTCGTCGTTGTTGAGCTTGGCCAGGTTGGCCTTGACGGCTTCGGCGGAGCCCTGGACGTCGGCCTTGACCAGAATGTTGAGCTCCTTCATTTCGCCCTTCTTCATCTGATCGAAGAGGTTCTCCAGCGTGACCTTGGACTGCTGCTTGGCCAGCTCATCCTTTGCCTTCTGCTTGCGCTGTTCCACCAGCTGGCGGGCCATGCGCTCGTCCGTGACGGCCTCAAAGGCGTCTCCGGGGGCCGGGACCTCCGCAAGACCCGTGATCTCAACGGGGATGGAGGGGCCGGCGTGCTTGATGGACTTGCCCTTGTCGTCGGTCATCACGCGGACATGGCCCACGGCGGTTCCGGCGATAATTGTGTCGCCCTGGTTCAGGGTGCCGTTTTGCACCAGCAGGGTTGAGATGGGGCCACGGGTCTTGTCCAAACGGGCTTCAATGACGGTGCCCTTTGCGGCACGGTTGGGGTTGGCGCGGAGCTCCTGGAGCTCGGCGGTGAGGATGACGGTTTCCAGCAGATCATCGATGCCCATGCCGGTCTTGGCAGAGATGCGGCAGACCTCGGTGTCGCCGCCCCACTCCGAGGGGACCAGATTATGCTCGGTGAGCTGGGTCAAAATGCGATCCGGGTTGGCCCCGGGCTTATCCATCTTGTTCACGGCCACCACAATGGGAATATTGGCAGCTTTGGCGTGGTTGATGGCCTCAATGGTCTGGGGCATGATGCCGTCATCGGCGGCCACGACCAGGATGGCCACGTCGGTACACATGGCGCCGCGGGCACGCATAGAGGTGAAAGCAGCGTGGCCCGGGGTGTCCAGGAAGGTGATGAGGCTGCCGTTGACCTTGACGGTGTAGGCGCCGATGTGCTGGGTGATGCCGCCGGCCTCGCCGGCCACCACGTTTGTCTTCCGCACGGCGTCGAGAAGGCTGGTCTTGCCGTGGTCGACATGGCCCATGACCACCACGACGGGGGGCCGGGTGACCAGCTCTTCCGCAGTATCCTCGTGATCGTCGAAGAGCTTATCCTCGATGGTCATGATGATTTCACGCTCCACCTTGCAGCCAAGCTCAGTTGCAACAAACTCGGCTGTGTCGAAGTCGATGGTCTGGTTGACGGTTGCCATCACGCCGTTTTTAATCAGGCATTTGATGAGCTCGGAGGCGGTCTTCTTCATCCGGGCAGCCAGCTCGCCCACAGTGATTTCGTCCGGGATCTTCACCGTCAGCGGGGTCTTTTTGATGACCTCCAGGCGGAGACGGTTCATTTTCTTGCGCTCGTCCTCCTTGGACTTGGTGCCCTTGGGACCCTGCTGCTTCTTGTTCTTGCCGCCGATTTTCTGCTTGCCTCCGGAGCGGTTCTGATCCCGCTCGGAAATCAGCGTGTCAACCCGGTCGTCAAAGCGGTCCGCATTCACTTGGACGGCGGAGGTGTCCACCACGCGGCGCTCGCGCTTGCGCTGCGGCTCGGCAGGCTTGGCGGCCTGTCCGTTCTGAGCGGGCTTCTTTTCGTTGGGCTTGGCAGCCGGTGTGGCTGCGGGCTTGCCCGCTGCCTTGGCAGCTTCGGCCCGCTCCTTCTCCTCGGCTGCCTTCTTTGCGGCCTCCTCTGCCTTGCGCTTTTCCTCGGCCTCCTTCGCGGCAAAGGCCGCGGCAAAGACCACCTCGATCGAGGGGATCTGGTTGCGCTGGGTCATAAGATCGAAAATCACATTGAGCTGGTTTTCCTCCAGCACCTGCGCGCTACTCTTGGGCTTCTCAAAATATTGCTCCACAATGGCGGAGATCTCCTTGGGCGTAACGCCAAGATCCGCGGCCACTTCTTTGATTCGATACTTCACAAAACTACTCATATAGCCACCTCCACATTACTAACAACTGACGTATCTGTTCAGTATCCTGTCATTTCGAGGCGATTCATCGCCGAGAAATCCGTATTATCTACGCAAAAAGGAACGGATTTCTCACTTCGTTCGAAATGACAGATGGGGCTACTGAATAGATACCAACTGACAAATTGCGATTGCTGGCACGCAGCGGTCAACGCTTCTTCCGCTTCGACTTCACTCTTGCAACACGGCGCTCCAGATCGTCCAGGAGCTCCGGGGCTGCAGTCCCTGACGGCAGGGCCCTGACAAAGGCCAGCGCTATGGACACATCGGCAAAGGCCGCAACGGAAACGCTCGGTTTGCCCAGGGCAGCGCCCAGGGTCAGCTTATCATAGGGAATCTCCAAAATCCTTTGACGGGTGCCTTCTGCCATGGCCCGGATCTTCCGGGTCACGGCCACGCCGGCGTCGCTGGCCAGGACGGTCAGACGGGCGTGCTTTTCCAGGAGCATGGAGCCCACGGTTTCTTCTCCGGTCTGGAGCTTGCCGGCCTTGCGGGCAAGACCCAACAGGCCAATGGCTCTATCCTGTTCCATCTGTTTCCTCCATTTGCGCGCGCAGCGTGTCGAATATCTCAGGTGGGATCTCCACGCCCAGACTGCGGCCGAGCGCTCTGGAGCGCAGGGCTCTTTTCAGACACTCGGCGCTTCGGCACACATAGGCGCCGCGCCCCGGGGCCTTGCCGCGCAGATCTACGCTGACGTTCCCCTCCGGGGAACGGACCACGCGTACCAGCTCCGTCTTGGGCTTCATTTCCCGGCAGCCAAGACATTGACGCAGGGGAATACGCTTGGGCACGGTTGTTCCTCCCTTCCCAAATTTGTTATAAGGTCATGCTTCCTGTCCCCGAAGGGAGATACTTCATTCCTCAGCCGCCTGTGACTGCGGCTTGATGTCAATTTTATGGCCCGTGAGCCTGGCGGCGAGGCGGGCGTTCTGGCCCTCCTTGCCGATGGCAAGGGAGAGCTGATCGTCGGGAACGATGACGCGGCAGGCTTTTTCGTCCTCCGCCATGGTCACGCTGACCACGTCGGCAGGCGCAAGAGCTGCGGCTACGAACTTTGCGGGGTCCTCGTCCCATACAACGATGTCCATTTTCTCCCCGTGGAGCTCATCCACCACGGCGGCCACGCGGGTGCCGCGCGGACCGACGCAGGTGCCGACCGGATCGAGGTTCTCGTCATGGGCGTGAACCGCCAGCTTGGTACGCGAACCTGCCTCGCGGGCGATTGACTTGATTTCCACCTCGCCGGAGGCGATCTCCGGGACGTTCAGCTCAAACAGGCGCTTGACCAGACCCGGATGGGTCCGGGAGACGACGATTTGGGGGCCGCGGTTGCTGCGGCGGACTTCCACCACGTAGACGCGGATCAGGTCGCCCTCGCGGTAGTGCTCGCCCTTCACCTGCTCACTGACGGAGAGCCAAGCCTCGGTGCGGTCGGAGCCCTGGCCGATACGGATGGAGAGATCGCCGCTGTTGTTGTCCACGCGGGAAACGGTGGCCGTCAGGATCTCATGCTCCTTGGAGGAGAACCTGTCATAGATCATGCCGTGTTCGGCTTCCCGGATGCCCTGGATAATGACCTGCTTCGCGGTCTGCGCGGCGATGCGGCCGAAGGCTTGGGTCTGAATTTCCTCATTCACCAGATCGCCCAGCTCGCAGTTGGGGTCGATGCGGCGCGCGGCGTCAAGCTGGATTTCCGTGGCGGGGGTGAAGACCTCTTCCACAACCTCTTTCTGCGCGTACATCTTGAGAGACTGCTCGGTCAGCTCAACGAACACATTGTCGGTGTAGCCCACCCGGTCCTTTTTGTAGGCGGCCAGAAGCGCCTGGGTGATGCGGTCGGTCATATAGTCCACGGGAATGCCTCTGTCCCGCTCCAGCTGCCGCAGGGCGGCAAAAATCTCTGTGCTGGTATTCTGATTCATGGTAAGTACCTCCTGTATTACGAAAAGTCCACCCGAAGCCGCACCAGAGCGACCTGGGGCTTGGAAAAAGTCATCGTTTCGCCGTTGTATTCCACGGTGATGTCGCCGTTGTCGTAACCGCGCAGCACGCAGGGATACTCCCGCACGCCGTTCACGGGCCGGTAAAGCTTCACCAGCACATCGGCGCCGAGAAAGGCCTCAAAATCGGAAGGACGCTTGAGCGGGCGCTCCAGCCCGGCGGAGCAGACCTCGAAGCGGTAACTGCCCTCGATGGGGTCCTCGCGGTCCAAAATGGGGTCGAGATCGCGGGAAATCGCCTCGCAGTCATTGATATTTACGCCGCCCACCTTGTCAATATACAGGCGCAGGAACCATTCGCCGCCCTCACGGATGTATTCCACATCCCAAAGCGAGCAGCCGTTAGCTTCCACCACCGGCTGGGCGAAGGCGCGAACCCGATCGGTAACCTTCATTTGCTGTGCCTCCAGACTGGAAAAATAGAGTTTACATATAGAAAGAGAGGCTTGACGGCCTCTCTAACATACTTCCTACCTAATAACGGGGAAATTATAACACTTTTTATATAAGAATGCAATACTTTTTTGGAAAAATCCCGGAAAATACTTGTGAAAAAATGCTGGTTGGTACGGATTTCCTTTGGAACAAAGGCTTCAAACCTTTCCGGATGTTCCGAATCTGCATATTTCTCCGTCTGGTGGGCAAGCTTCCAAAAAAGGAGGCTTGCCCATGAACGATATTTTGGACGATCTGCAAAAGCGATTTGCCGGGGCGGCGGATTTTTCCGTGCGAAGGCTCCGGATTGCAGGGACGGACTGCGTCCTTTGCTTCCTCGACGGCCTCGTATCCGGGGCCGATGTCGCGGATTTTGTGCTGCGGCCGTTGATACGGCTGCCGGGGCCTCTTTCCCCGGCCTTCCTGCTGGAGCGCGCAGTGACGGGCGGCGCGGACGCGGCCGTGGCGGCCATCTGCAAGAATATCAGCGAAGCAGAGGAAAAGCTGCTGGCGGGCTTTTGCGTGCTGGTCGTCCCTGGCGCGGGAGCGGTGGCCTTTGAGACAAAATCCGGGGAAAAACGCGGTCCATCCGAGCCCGAGGTAGAGAGCACCACCCGCGGGCCGAAGGACGCCTTTACCGAGACCGTCCGTATCAATACCGGCCTGCTGCGCCGCCACCTGCGTACGGCGCGGCTCCGACTCTGGGAGACGGCGGTGGGAAGGGAGAGCCGAACCGTAGTGAGCCTGCTCTGGATTGACGGACTGACGGACCCTGAGACCGTCAAGCGGATGCAAGCGCGGCTGGCCGCCATCGACACAGAGGATCTGCTGACCCCGGCTGCGGTGGAGCATGTCCTGCCCGGCAAGCGCCGTACAGCCTTCCCCCTGCTGCAGTACACGGAGCGGACCGATAAGTTCGCAGCCGGCCTGCTCGCGGGACGGGTCGGCCTGTTTGTGGACGGGCTGCCCGTGGGCTATCTGGCCCCGGTGAACCTAGGGTATCTCCTGGAGTCGGCCGAGGACAAGGACACAGATTTTCTCTCTGCGCGGTTTCTCAAGCTGCTGCGGTTGATCGCCCTGGCCAGTGCCCTAATGCTGCCGGGAATTTATGTGGCCATGGCCGCCTTTCACCAGGAGATGCTGCCCACGCAGCTTTTGGAGGCGATCATTGAGAGTAAGCAGAAGGTCCCCTTTCCGACGGTTTTGGAGGTTTTGGGCTTGCTCACGGCTTTCGAGCTTTTGCAAGAGGCCGGGCTCTCGGCCCCGAAGGCAGTCTCTCAGCCGGTTTCCATCATCGGTGGGCTGGTGGTGGGAACGGCTGCTGTGGAGGCCAATCTCATCTCCCCGGCGGCGCTGATCATCGTCTCGGCGGCGGGCATCTGCGGCTTCGCCCTGCCGGGAAAGAGCTTTGCCGACGCCGTGCGCCTGTGCCGCTTTGCGCTGACGGTCTGCGCGGCGCTTGCCGGTCTGTTCGGTCTGACCGTCGGGCTTCTGGCCCTGTTGATCCATCTGGCGGGCTTGGACAGCTTCGACCGGGCCTATCTGGCCCCTTTTTCGGAACTGAAACGAAAATAAGAACAAGATAAAACGAAAAAGGTATCTGTTCAGTATCCTGTCATTTCGAGGCGATTCATCGCCGAGAAATCCGTATTATCTACGCAAAAAGGAACGGATTTCTCACTTCGTTCGAAATGACAGATGGGGCTACTGAATAGATACCGAAAAAGAAAAAATATGTATGTGCTAAAATGATGTGAACCCCAGAAAATAGAAGACAGGAGCCCTCAA
>CALYTU010000041.1 GCA_945487445.1 uncultured Clostridia bacterium
GTCGTCCTTGCCGGGCGTCAAGCCCGCCTGCGTCCTCCGCCTCGTCTGGCACAATCTGCCTCGCAAATCTTTTGAAAGCGCTTTATCAGAAAAATAGTATCAGCCGGGAGGAGCGCACTACATGCCGCGGTTCGACTGGAGCTGCTGCATGACCTCCATCAGCGCCCTGGCATGGTCGCGCGTCTGACGCGAGAATCGGGAAAATTCATTGGCATAGTCCCCGAACTCTGTCTCCAGGCTCTCGTAGGTCCGGGTAGTCTGACGCAGCCGCTGCCATGTCTCCCGCAAGGCCTCGGGCATCGGACCGGGAAGCTGGGGGCGAGGCGTTTGCAGACGCAGAGCCCGCCCGGTCAGCATATAATGCAGGGCAATCAACTCCCGCGCCTGGGCCATGGTTTGGCCAGCCATTCGGGACATCGCGGCGCTCTGCGAGCCGCGCATACGACGGGCGAGCTCCCGCTGGGCAGCAGCCAAGGACTGCTGCTCCAGAATCAGCGCCTCCAACCGCTCGGGCAGGACGGCTTCCTCCGCGGTCATGTTTCCGGGCCCCCGCACACGACGCCATACCGCCTGTTCGGTTTGTAAATCCATCTTGCGCACCACCTTTCGCCACAGTCTATGCGCAAAGGCGGAGCTTCGTGAAAGAAAGCTCCGCCTTTGCTTATCGGGTCAGGACCGGCAGACTGATCTTATACCACTTGCCGCTGCGAAAAATGGTAAGCTCGACGTGTTCTCCCGGCTTATGCGCAGAAATGGCCTGCTCGAGCTCTGCATATACGGAGACGTCAACACCGTCCACTGCTGTGATCACGTCATACTGAAACAGCACCCCGTAGGCTGCGCTCCCGACGGCCACATCTTCAATCCAAAGTCTGCCCGGGAATCCATAGAGATATTGATACTCCTCCGGGATCTCCCCGATCTCGAGCCCCAGCCAAAAACCGTCCGCCTGATCAGCACTGTCAAATGCGCAGACGATATTCGCCAGATCCGCAGCAGAGACCGCAAAGCAGGGGTCTTCCCCCGCGACAATGCGCTTCCCGATTGGGGTGGTCAAGCCCAAAACGCGGCCATACGCATCCAAAACAGGGCAGCCGCTCCCCGCTTCGTTAAACCGGAGGGAGGTCTTCAGCAAGGTAAACTCCAACCCGCCGATCGCAACGGACCGGCTCGCGGAGAGAATTCCTTGATAGAATACGTTGGGAATTATCCTGCCGTAGGGGTTGCAGATGCAGAAAACGCTCTGCCCCACAGTCAGTTCCTGATCGCCGCAGAAGCCTACGGTTTGAAGCCCCTGCGCCTCCACCTTCAAAAGGCAGACGCCGGATGTCCGCTCCTCTCCAACCCGCCGGGCCGGGAGTTCCGTTCCGTCGAAAAAGCTGACGGTGATCCCTGCAGCGTTGTTCAGGCCTTCGGTGGCGGAGAGGATATAACCGTCGTCGCGAATAACCACGCCGGTATAGGAAGCAGTTCCGTAGTAGCCCTCCACCTGAACACAGACGACGGCGGGAGCCGCCTTGGCATAAACCTCGGCAGGTGTCAGCGGCTGCCCGTGCCCGGACGAAAGCGGAACCCGGACCCCGCCCGCCTCTTTATTCTGATTGGAAACATATTTGTTCTCATCCGGAACTTCCAGATCCCGGATCGGATCCTCCTGAGCCTGCGTCATTTCCGTGCTCTTCATCGCAAGCACCCAGCTCCCGTCACGGTTTTCCACCCGAACGTGAGACAGGGCCGCCACAACGCTGAAGGTGCAGACCACGATCACGAAAAGACCCGCACAGATCCAGAACCATGTATGGCTGCGCCGGGGCCGTGGCTTGGCGGCGGTTCCGTAGAAATCCTCGGGACAGCTTGGGTCCCGCCGCGGCGGCAGCTCCTGGACCTCCGCCTCCATCGGTGTTCGCTTTTCATCCATAGACAGCACCTCAATCGGTTTTCTCGTTAGGGCGGCAGCCTCCCTGTCGCCGTATCTAAACGGTAACCTTCGGAAGCGTGAAGGAGAACTCCGTCACGCCGTCACGGCTCGTGACATAAATATCCTCCTCATGGCTGAGGATGATTGTTTTAACGATATACAGTCCCAACCCCCAGCCGTCACGGTCTGCAGAACGGCTCTTATCCGTCTTATGAAATCGGTCAAAGACCAGAGGCAGCTCATCAGATGGGATGGTGGGTCCGGTGTTCCGCACGGAAACCAGATATTTTCCTCCCTTGGCCTGGGACACCCTGAGACCCAGAGTACCGCGTTCGGGGCAGAATTTCACCGCGTTGTCGATCAGATTGTAGACCACCTGGGTGATGGCGTCCGGATCGGCCAAGGTGCGTGCGCCCTGGTCGGGCAGATCGACCTCCACCTCAAGGCTCTTGTCATTGATCTTCCGCTCAAAGCTCAGCAGTACCTCGCCCACGGTCTGGCAAAGATCAAATGTACGCTTCCGCTCTGCCGGAATGCCCTGGTCCTGAATGCAGGAGATCTCCAGCATGGAGCGGACAAGACGTGAAAGCCGCTTGACCTCACCGGAGATAATCTCCATGTATCTTGGCTGCTGCTCCACCGGAATCGTCCCGTCCAGCATGCCATCCATATAGCCTGAAATCGTGGTTATGGGGGTTTTAAGCTCGTGGCTGACGTTTGCCACAAATTCCTGCCGTTTGAGCTCTGATTTGGCAAGCGCTTGGGCCATGTTGTTGAAGGCAAGGGCCAGCTCGTTGAGCTCGGCGGTATCGGTGTCGTCCGCATCTACTCGCACATCCATTTGGCCGTGGGCCATGCGCCGGGCAGCGGCAGTCATCTGCCTGATGGGCCGCATCTGACGCTGCACGATAATCCAGACCATCGGAATCGCCAGAAGCAGCACCAGGGCAACCGCCAGAAGGTTGGCGCGGAAGGCCTCGCCCAGACGCTGCGTGACGGTTTTCGCCGAACGGGAGCTGACCACATAGCGAAGGCCTCCGGTTTTCGGCTGCGCGAAACTGACGGCGGCCATCCGTTCTTCTCCATAGCAGCCGATCTCCAGATTGGACCGGAATCCGGGTCGGTCGGCGGATGCCCCATCGAGCAGCGCATGGTCAAACTGATAGCCCAGGTGCTCGCAGCTTTGCAGGCCGCAGGAACAGCTGATTACCGTCCCACTTTCGTCACACACCACGGTATCGTTGCCCGTGGCGCGGGCTGTGTAGTTGAGCTGAATGCAAAGCTGTTGACGGCCACGGACGGCATCCGTACCCAGAAGCTCCGTCATGTCAGCCGCCGCGGAGGCGGATGCTGTGACATCGTCGGCCAGCAGATCCACGGTCAGGTGCCGATACATCAGCTGTGTGATCGTGCTGAGTATGGTCAGCGTCAAAAGAATCAGGCAGACGGTCAGCGTCATCTGCCCGCCGAAGCTGCGTTTCACGGCTCACACCACCTCAAACTTGTAGCCCACGCCCCAGACGGTCTTCAAAGACCAATGGTCCGACACGCCCTCCAGCTTTTCGCGCAGGCGCTTGATGTGAACATCCACGGTGCGTGTATCTCCAAAATAATCGAAGCCCCACACCTCGTCGAGCAGCTTGTTGCGCTGATAGACGCGGTTGGGCGTGGATGCCAGATGATAGAGCAGTTCCATCTCCTTAGGGGGCGTGGGGATCTTTTTTCCGTTAACGGTGAGCTCGAAGGAGTCCATGTCAATGATGAGTTTGTCGAAAACCAGGCGCTTGCTGTTTTTTTCCGGCGCGTTGCCCGTGCGGCGTAGGACCGCCTCGATCCTGGCCAGGACCTCCTGCATCTCGAATGGCTTTGTGATGTAGTCGTCGGCGCCCTGCTTGAGCCCGTTCACCTTATCTTCCGTCTCGCCCTTGGCGGTGAGCATGATGACCGGCGTTTTGGACTCGGCCCGAATCGTGCGGCAGACGCCCCAGCCGTCCAGTACAGGCAGCATCAGATCCAGCAGCACCAGGTCCGGCTGAAAGCGGCGAAACTGCTCCACGCCCCTGCCGCCGTCAGAGGCGATTGCGACCTCGTAGTTTTCTTTTTCCAAATAAAGCCGCAGCAGGTCGGCAATATTATGATCGTCTTCCACAATCAGAATTTTGGTTGCCATACGATGGGCTCCTCCTTCTTTTAGATGCTTTTATGAGCCTATTATAACGCAAGCGGATCGAAAACGGTGAACATTTTGTAAAAACTTCGCAGAGTTTCTTTGAAGTGCCGAACCAGTCCTTCGCCGGGGCGGGGACGAAAAAAACGTTGCTTTTTACAGGCTGCAAGGCTATAATGAAGTAATAGAATCAAATGATATTTAAAGGAGCATTTCCTATGGAGTTTCGTGTTTTGGCCGTGGGTGATGTATGCGGAAGCGCGGGGCTGCAGTTTTTGCAGCGGGAGCTGCGGGCGCTGAAGCGGGCAAATCGGGTTGATTTCTGCGTTGTAAACGGCGAAAACGCCGCTGGAGTCGGAATTACGCCGCGGCAGGCAGAGAGCCTCCTGGACGCAGGCGCCGATGTGATCACGCTCGGCAATCACAGCTATCAACGCAAAGAGATCGCAGACTATCTCGAGGACAGCCGCTTCATCCTCCGTCCGGCCAACGACTCTCCGCTCTATCCGGGGCGAGGGCTCGGCGTGTACGACACGAAAATCGGCCCCGTAACGGTCGTCAACTTAATTGGGCGGTGCAGCATGTCTTTCGGCCCGGACAACCCTTTTTTGCTGGCAGAGCGGCTTCTGAAGGATGTGGAAACCACCGTTACACTGGTGGATTTTCATGCAGAGGCGACCTCGGAAAAGCTTGCGATGGGCTATCATCTGGACGGGCGAGTTTCCGCCGTCTGGGGAACCCACACGCACGTCCCCACGGCGGACGACCAAATTTTGCCGAAGGGCACAGGCTATGTAACGGACCTGGGCATGACAGGGCCGATCCGCTCGGTCCTCGGCGTTCGCGTGGAGCAATCCATCGCCACCTTCCGCGGCGGGCTGAACACGCGCTACGAAACGGCTCCCGGCCCCTGCAAGCTGGAGGGTGTGATCTTCACCATCGAAGCAAAGACCGGAACCTGCACGCAGACAGAAAGGATCCGATACCATGATACGAATCCTGCACGCGGCTGACCTCCACCTGGACAGCCCCTTCGCCGCCCTGGACCCCGCCCAGGCCGCTCACCGACGGGAAGAACAGCGAGTGCTGGTTCGCCGTCTGGCTGAGGAATGCGAACGACTGAACTGCCAGATTCTGCTTCTGGCGGGTGATCTGTTCGATTTCAACCGGGTCTATCGCGAGACCGCGGAGCTCCTGTGCAGAACCCTGGGAGGTGTTCGGGCCAGGGTCTTCATCGCGCCGGGCAATCATGACCCATACTCCCCCGTTTCCCCCTACGCCACCCTCGTATGGCCGGAAAACGTCCATATTTTCCGCACGCGGACGATCGAGGCCGTATCCCTGCGAGACCCGGCTGTGACTGTATACGGCGCTGCCTTCACAGAGGCACGGGAGCCGGGGCTTTGGAACGGCTTCACCGCCGCAGCGGACGGCAATCGGCAGATCATGGTGATCCATGGTACGCTGGGCGACGCCGTCTCCGTCTACAATCCGATTCCTGAAAAGGCGGTTTCTGCCTCGAGCCTGGACTATCTGGCCTTGGGACATACACACGCCAGGGTTATCCGCTTGTTCGGCCATACTACCGCCGCCTACCCCGGCTGTGCAATGGGCCGAGGCTTTGATGAGACCGGGCGGAAGGGCGCTCTCTATGTGGAGCTCGACGAGAACGGCTGCCGCGTATCCCCCGTTTTTCTTGGCGGACGCGTTTATGAGACCTGTTCTGTTCCCGCGGGGGACGATCCTCTTACCGCCATTGAGGCAGCGCTGCCCCGTAATACCGAACGCGATATTTATCGCATCACCTTGACCGGGACCGCCCCCGCACCGGATCTGGATGCCCTGCGCGCCGCGCTCGCATCCCGGTTTTACGGGCTGGAACTGGTGGACCGCACGCTGCCGCCGCAGGCGCTTTGGCTGGATCTGGGCGAGAACAGCCTGAAGGGCGAGTTTCTACGTCAGATCAAAGCAGAATATGACGGGCAAAGTGAAACAGACCGAAGAAGGGCCGCCGACGCCGCTCGCCTCGGTCTGGCAGTGATGGAGGGACGGGAGGTGCCGGAGCCGTGATCATTCATCTGATGCGCGCCACCTTTGGAAAGCTGGACGAGCAGGAGCTCCGGCTTGACCCGGGACTGAATGTAATCAGCGGAGGCAACGAAGCCGGAAAGTCCACCTGGCTCGCGTTTTTGCTTGCCATGCTCTACGGTATCGACTCCAAAGACCGTATTCGCGGCGGACATCTTCCGGACAAGGTCAAATACCAGCCCTGGAGCGGTAAGCCCATGGCCGGGACTGTGGAACTCACCGTCCATGGCCGGACGCTTACCCTGGAGCGAACCAGTCGCACTGGCCCACTGACCGATTTCCGGGCCTGGGATACGGGGACAGGGACCGCCCTGGATGAGCTGACTGGCAAAACCTGCGGGGAAACCCTGTTGGGCGTGGAGGCGGCGGTATACGCGCGCAGCGGCTGTCTGCGTCAGCAGCGGACTTCCGTCTCAGCCGACGCACAGCTTGAAAAGCGTCTGAGCAGGCTTGTGACAGCGGCAGACGAAGACTATTCCTATGCCGAGGTTGATGAAAAGCTGAAAAAGCTCCAAACCGCCCTACGGCACAACCAGACCGGGGCGTTGCCCCGGCTGGAGGCGGAACGAAGCGCTGTTCTGGCAAGCTTGCAGCAGATTGAACTGCACCAGCGCCGCCTTGCGGAGCTGGAGGCCGCGCTCCACGAGCTGAAGGCTCAGCGGGCGGAGATTGAGGAAATTCTCTCCGGACTGGATGCGCTGGATAAGCAAGCGCGACTCTCGCGCGTCACCGCTTCGGAAACCGCTTTAGCGGAGGCCAGAGCGGATCGGGAGGCATGGCAGACTGTCTGCGCCGATCTGCCCGATGAGGACCTGCTGCAGGACCTGGAAGCGGAGCTGCAGCAAATTCAACGTGAATTGCAGGAGACAGCCCTCAAGGAAAACTCCGGCACAGCCGATCCGGCGCTTCCGCCGCCCGATCCCGTGTTCGGACGGATGGAACCGCGGGAAGCCCATGACAAAGCCGCCGCTGACGCCACCTTGGTGCGCCAGGCGGCGGAAGCTCTCCCCCCTCAACAAAGCCGCATGCTCTTTCCATTGATTGCGCTCCTTTTGGGCATTGTCCTGGGACTGGCCGGTGCTTCTCTGACCGTCCTTCCGCTGTTGATTGCGAGCGCGCTGCTATTCATCGGAGGGCTGGGCTGGCTTTTTTGGCATCTAATCGCCAGGCGCCGCCGGCACGATGCCTACATTGCCCTGCAGCAAGAAGCAGCCTCCATTCTGGAACAATATGGAGCGGAAAATGCAAAAGGCGTTGTCCTGCGCGCAATTCACTATATTCGTTCGCTCGAGGCACAGCAGACAGCCGCTGACGGAGGAGCAAACCGCCGGAAGCTGGACGCGCTGGCTGACCGTCGCGCCGCCATCCTCACGCGGTTGGAGGCGATCATGCCCGGCTGCGGAACGCCGGAAAAAGCGGCCGCACTCTTTCAGGAAGCAGCGCGATCCAGGCAAGCGCTCACACGAGCGCAGGCACTCGAACGGCAGCTTGGCGCGCAGGTGCAGGACCTGCGTTTTGCGCTCGGAGACACCGCCGTGCATGACGCGGACGCGCGGCGGTATGCCGCATACGACCGCCAGATCGAGACGCAGCGTCTTGAGGCGCTCGAGCGACGGATTGAGGCCATGACCTCACAGGTTGATCAACTCGCCGGCGCGATTGGTCAAATGGGCGACTCGCTTGCACTGGACGGCAGGCTGGCAAATCTGGAAAGCGACATTTGTCGGCTGGAGGAGCGCTATGACGCGCTGACACTGGCGCGAAAGGCGCTTGGAAGGGCTGACGAATCGCTTCGGGCCAGATTTTCCCCTCTGCTCTGCGAAAAGACCAGCGTGCTCCTGAAACGGCTAACTGGCGGGAAATATGACGGGGTCCTGCTCGACCGAGACCTGCACATCACCGTCCACCCTTGCAACAGCCCGGTTTTCCGTCCACTCTCCTGCCTCAGCGGAGGAACTGTGGACCAACTCTATCTGGCTCTGCGCCTTGCCATCTGCGAATTGCTGATTCCGGAGGCTCCCATCGTCCTGGACGATGCGCTCGTCTATTTTGACGACAGGCACGCTGCACTTGCTCTTGAGACCCTTCGGGAGCTGAGCGAGACCCGCCAGGTTTTGATTTTTACATGCCAGAGCCGGGAAAAGCGCATTCTTGATGAGTTAGCCCGAAAACGGCAGGCGGACACTTCCATTTGCAGCAAAGCCGGAAACGAATCCTGACTTTTACAAGAACGCGCTATTGGGGCATCCTCCGTAAGGAAGATGCCCCAATGATGTTTCTGGTTATCGGTTTTCATGCGTAGGGCGGCCTGACCGCAGGCCGCCGCGATCATTGCCGAGCTAGCAGCAAACCATTTTGCAAACATGACGGTTTTCTGTTGAAAAGCCGTTGTGCAAACTGTCAGCGTGTCCAGCGGCCAGGGGGCTGGCGGCTCTACGGCGTGTTTTCTGAGTCAATTCGATAACCAGAACGATGGTTAGAAGCCTGTGAACTATCATTTATGATTATCGTTCGGTGAACCAAACAGCAGCTTGCGAACGCTGTCAATGTAAGCTTCTGCTTTCTCGTTCGCATCCTCGGCTCCGAGGTTGATCTGGTATTCCGGCATATAGCTTGAAACCGGATTCTGCCATGGAACTACGAAGACATTTTTTCGTCAATGTCGTATGTTTGAAGAATCAACTTCATCTCTCCCGCGTCCAAACCTTTCAGTTTCAACAGCTCGGAGCTAATCCAGTCACGCTTGCTGTCTGAATGCTCCAATAAGCCGAAAGAATACATGTCTTCCGCCATCTGCCAAACAATCACGTCAAGCCCGTTCGACGCATTCAGCCCGAAATACTCAGGATATTGTTCAAACAGTTTGATCTGTTCGTCATTCATTTGGCTTTTGCCGGTCGTACCGTAGGCAAGAGCGTCCCCGCCGGGCTTGCCGCATCCGGACAGTGTCAACATCAAAGCGAAAAAATAACCAAAAAAACCGTTTCATAGCTTCCTCCGATCCCTGTTTGTCTGTTCAGCAGTTCCTCCTGTCATCTCGAACGAAGTGAGAAATCCGTTCCCTTTTGCGGGAAAAAACGAATATCTCGGTGGCAAGCTCGCTCGAATAGACAGGCTGCTGAACCGGTACGTTTGTTTTGTGATTTGGCCTTTCTCAATTTCCTTTTTATCACGGTATTGGTGGTGTTTTAATTCCAACCGTTTTGCTTTCTGCGATTATGCTCAGTTCCTTTGCACTGACTGGCTCATTTTTCCAGATCAACTCCATCGTTATCATTTCGCTTGAAACGGTTCATTCCGCCCCTCCAGTCAGTTGCTATCATCTATATTACTATATTATCTCAATCGTCTGGATTTGTCAATGTGGTAATACTCTGGTTTCTTCCGCATCATAACTTAACGACTCAACGAGGACGGAGCGTCGGAAGGCGCGCAGAGTTCGACGGAATATGATGCCAGATCAGGCTGCGAAAATACACAAAAAGGAGAGATTCCTTTTTCGCGAAATCTCTCCTTTTCAGGTTATACTGATTATTGAATCAATTCTCTGAGCCGTTCCGCCAAGTCCGGATCGGCGGCAGTCAGGGGCAAACGGCACGGACCGCAGTCCAGTCCGGAGATTGCCAGCGCGGTCTTGATGGGAATTGGATTGACTGCGGCAAAGAGCGCCTCGATGAGCGGCTGCTGGGCTCTTTGCAGGTTGAGCGCCCGCACATATTCTCCACGCAGGGCGGCGTCGGTCAGTTCCTTAATCGCACGGGGCCGCAGATTGGACAGCACAGAGATCACCCCCAGGGCCCCGCAAGCCATGAAGGGCAGAATGCGATCGTCGCAGCCGGAGTATACCGGGAAGTCTTCACCGCACAGCCCGTGAATCTTCAAGACCCGCCCCACATCCGGGTCCGCCTCCTTGATGCCAGCCACGGAGGGTAACTGGGCCAGGGCTGCGCAGGTCTCCGGCGCAATGTGTACGTTGGTCCTGGAAGGCACATTATACAAAATAATGGGCAGGTCTGTGGCTTGTGCTATCGCTTCATAATGCGCCAGCAGCCCCCCTTGGGTGCAGCGGTTATAATAGGGCGTCACACACAGCAGAGCATCTGCTCCCAGGGCGGCCGCGTTGCGGGCTGTTTCGGCCGCCTTCCGCGTGTCGTTACCGCCGGTCCCGGCAATCAGCTTTGTTTTTCCATTGCAGAAGCGAACACAGTGGGCGATCAGTGCCATGAGCTCCGAGGACTCCAGCGTGGCCGCCTCTCCGGTAGTGCCGCCGATCACAAGGGCCTCCACCCCCGCTTCCAGTTGGTTCTCAAGCAGCCGGTCCAGCGCTGCAAAGTCAATTCCTCTGTTGTCAAAGGGCGTTACAAGCGCGGTGCAGGTCCCGCGAAAAATAGGTGTTTTCATGCAGTTTCCTCCTTAACAGACGAGTTCCGGACCGGTCAGATCGGAGAATATGTGTTAAATGATAAAATGAAAAGTGATAAATGATTACGTTGCGGAAACTGTAATTTGCGCATCTCCACGATTACTTCATTTTTCATTCTGCATTCTTCATTTTATTATGTCGGCATAATCCGACAACCTCCGCTCTGTCCATCCGGCATTCACGGCACATTCTATTCCCTGCTCACCACGATTATACTTGAGTTTCCGCAAATGAAATTCCAAATGTGAAAAAATCATAGCGTCAAGCTATCATTTGCGGGAGCAAGGACGGAAAAGGACGAAAAATGCAGGAATGTGGCAAAAAGGGTACAAAAAACTAAGTCTGCACATAAGCTAGGCAGGCCGTGGCCGTATAATGGTGTAAATTGAAAAATGAATGAGCCAAGGGCTCAACCTTTAGGTATAATGTTAAGACGACCAAAACCAACATAATACCGAGGAGGAAGAACCAATGGCCCAACTCAATATTACGCTGAATCAGGAAGAAATTCAAGCATTACTTTTGGAAGATC
>CALYTU010000042.1 GCA_945487445.1 uncultured Clostridia bacterium
CTGTCCGGGTCCGGAAAATCCTCTCTTGCCTTTGACACGATCTATGCCGAAGGCCAAAGGCGGTATGTGGAGTCCTTGTCCAGCTATGCGCGGATGTTCCTGGGGCAGATGGACAAGCCCGATGTGGACGCCATCGACGGCCTTTCTCCCGCCATCTCCATCGACCAGAAGACCACCTCCAAGAACCCCCGCTCCACCGTTGGCACCGTCACAGAGATTTATGACTACCTGCGTCTGCTCTGGGCGCGGACCGGCGTACCGCACTGCCCCAACTGCGGCAAGGAGATTCGCAAGCAGACCATCGACCAGATCGTGGACAAGGTGCTCCGGCTCCCCGAGGGAACCCGGTTCCAGATTCTCTCCCCAGTGGTCCGGGGCAAGAAGGGCGAGCATCAGAAAGTCTTTTCCGACGCCCGGAAGGCCGGCTTCGCCCGGGTCCGGGTGGATGGGAACCTCTATGATCTAACCGAGGAAATTCCGCTGGACAAAAACAAAAAGCACAACATCGAGCTGCTCGTGGACCGTCTCGTGCTCCGGGGCGACATCACCCGCCGCCTGACCGACTCCATCGAGACAGCCTCCGCCCACGGCGGCGGTCTGACCATTCTCCAGCGCATGGACAACGGCGAAGAGATCCCCTTCTCACAGAACTACGCCTGCGACGACTGTGGCGTGTCCATGCCGGAGCTCAGCCCCCGGATGTTCTCCTTCAACAACCCCTACGGGGCCTGTCCCCACTGCGCGGGTCTGGGCTTCCAACTCAAGGTGGACCCTGACCTGATTATCCCCAATCGTTCCTTATCCATCATGGAAGGCGCGATCCAGGCAAGCGGCTGGGGCAACGTGCGAAACGATTCCATCTCCAAGATGTATTTTGACGCTCTGGCCGAGCGATACCGCTTCAAGCTGACAGACCCCGTTGAGAAGCTGCCCAGGTCCGCTTTGGACGCCATTCTCTATGGGACCAAGGGGGAAAAGCTCAAGCTCTATTATGAGCGGTCTAACGGACGCGGCACGCTGGAACAGGCCTTTGAGGGCATCATCCCCAGTCTCGAGCGCCGTTACCGGGAAACTCAGTCCGACGCCATGCGCAAGGAGCTGGAGGCCTGCATGTCCTCCTCGCCATGCCCGGAATGCGGCGGCAGGCGCCTGTCGCCGATCTCCCGCGCGGTCACGGTGGGCGGGATGAAAATCATGGACTATTGCGAACTGCCTGTCACCGGGGCCCTTGCCTTTCTGGAAGGCCTGGAGCTGTCTCCCACGGATGCCATGATCGCCACGCCCATTCTGCGGGAGATCAAGGCCCGGCTGGGCTTCCTCCGCTCCGTTGGCCTGCAATATCTGACCCTCTCCCGAGCTGCCGCCACCCTCTCCGGCGGAGAAAGCCAACGAATTCGACTGGCCACACAGATCGGCTCCAGTCTCATGGGCGTGCTCTATATTCTGGATGAGCCCTCCATCGGTCTGCACCAGCGGGACAATGACAAGCTGCTGCAAACCCTGAAACGACTGCGGGACATCGGCAACACCCTCATCGTGGTCGAGCATGACGAGGACACCATGCGCGCGGCGGACTATGTTGTAGATGTCGGCCCCGGCGCCGGCATTCACGGCGGCGAGATCGTTGCGCAGGGCTCTATCGCAGATCTGGTGGCGGAGCCCCGATCCATTACCGGCCAATATCTTTCCGGGCAGAGGACCATCCCCGTCCCCGACGTCCGCCGCCCCGGCAACGGCAGGCAGCTGCGCATCTTCGGATGCCGCGAAAATAATCTGCAGAACATTGACGTGACCATCCCCCTGGGAACCCTGTGCTGCGTCACGGGCGTTTCCGGCTCGGGAAAATCGTCCCTGGTCAATGAGATCGTCTACAAGAAGTTGGCAGGCAGCCTGAACCACGCCCGCATTCGCCCGGGCCGTCACGATCGTTTTGAAGGCATTGAAAGGCTGGACAAGGTCATCTGCATCGACCAAAGCCCCATCGGCCGAACACCCCGGTCCAACCCCGCCACCTACACCGGCCTGTTCAACGACATCCGCGACCTGTTCGCCTCCACCCAGGACGCCAAGCTCCGCGGCTACGGCCCGGGCAGGTTCAGCTTCAACACCAAGGGCGGGCGCTGCGAGGCCTGCGGGGGCGACGGTCTGGTGAAGATCGAGATGCACTTCCTGCCCGACGTTTACGTTCCCTGCGACGTCTGCCAGGGCAAGCGATACAACCGGGAGACCTTGGAGGTGCGGTACAAAGGTGCTTCCATCTCCGACGTGCTGGAGATGACCTGTGACGAGGCCCTGGATTTCTTTCAAAATCTGCCCCGCCTGCGGGACAGGATTCAAACTCTGGTGGATGTGGGCCTGGGCTATATCAAGCTGGGCCAGTCCTCCACGACCCTTTCCGGCGGCGAGGCCCAGCGCGTCAAGCTCGCCACGGAGCTGAGCCGACGCTCCACGGGCTCCACTTTCTATATCCTGGACGAGCCTACCACCGGCTTGCACATGTATGATGTCAGCAAGCTGATCGACGTTTTGCAAAAGTTCGTAGCCACAGGCAATACGGTTCTCGTCATCGAGCACAATCTTGACGTGATCAAGTGTGCCGACTGGATCATCGACCTGGGGCCGGAGGGCGGCGACGGCGGAGGCCGGATCATCGCGGAAGGCACGCCGGAGGAAGTCGCAAAGAAGCCTGAGAGCTTCACAGGGCAATATCTGGCAAAAGTGCTGCGCACTTCGCATTGATGATTCATACCAGTATTTGACTAAATTGTTCGATTCATTTCGGCGGGAATCGCGCCATACATCGTTGTTGTCCTTGCCGGGCGTCAAGCCCGCCTGCGTCCTCGGCCTCGTCTGGCACAATTCCCACTCGAAATGCTTTCAAACCCTTTAATCAAATAATAGTATTAAGGTATCTATTCAGTAGCCCCATCTGTCATTTCGAACGAAGTGAGAAATCCGTTCCTTTTTGCGTAGATAATACGGATTTCTCGGCGATGAATCGCCTCGAAATGACAGGATACTGAACAGATACAGTATTCACTTCAAGGAGGAGCATATGAGACTTGACAAATTTCTGAAGGTATCCAGAATTATTAAGCGCCGCACGGTTGCGAACGAAGCCTGCGACGCGGAACGGGTGACAGTGAACGGCCGGCCTGCCAAGGCCAGCTATGACGTCAAGGTGGGCGACAAACTCTCCATTCGCTTCGGCGAGCGCACCCTCAACGTGGAGGTCCTGCAAGTGGCTGAGACCGTGCGGAAGGACGACGCCAGCGGAATGTATCGGGAAATATAATTCGTTTTTCATTTGGAAGGAAACTTATGAAAGGTTTTCTGAAGCTGTTGTTTTCCCGGGTCGGCATGGTCTCGCTCGGCATTCTGCTCCAGCTTTTGGCGCTGTTCGCCTCGCTTTGGTGGTTCCGGGACTACGCCCCGGCCATCAATATCGTCAGCTGGATCGTCGCCTGGGGGTTCGTGCTCTACGTCCTGTCCCGGACGGGGAACCCGGCCTACAAGACGGCCTGGATTATCCTGATCCTGGGCTTCCCCGTCTTCGGCCTGACCCTCTATCTCCTGTTCGGCGGCGCCCGGCTGTCCAAACGCCTGCGCCGGAAGATGGGAGAGATTGACCGGACCTTGGAAACCGCCCTGATCCAGGATGAAACCGTTCTGGACGCCCTGCGCTGGCACGACCCGAGCGCGGCGGTCCAGGCCAGGTATCTGTGCAGAACGGTCCACTGCCCGGTGTATCAGAACACCTTGACCGACTACTTTCCCTCCGGGGAGGCCTTCTTTGCGCAGGTCTTTGAGAGCCTGGAGCGGGCCGAAAGGTCGATCTACCTGGAATATTTCATCGTGGAGGAAGGGGAAATTTGGAACCGGGCTCTGGAAATTCTGACCCGGAAGGCCGCATCAGGCGTAGACGTGCGGCTGCTTTACGATGACTTCGGCTGCATCCGCCGCCTGCCTGCGGACTATGAGCGCCGCCTGGAGGCCCTGGGAATCCGGGCCAAGGCGTTTAACCGCTTCATTCCCATTCTGAACTCCCGGCTGAACAACCGTGATCACCGAAAGTTTCTGCTGATCGACGGGGTAGAAGGCTTCACCGGCGGCGTCAACCTGGCCGACGAATACGCCAACCTGGGTCAACTTCGCTATGGCCGGTGGAAAGATGCCGCCATCCGCCTGCGGGGAGACGCGGTCTGGTCCATGACCGTCACCTTCCTTTCCATGTGGGGCTACGTGACCGATGTCCACGAAACGCCGACTCAGCCTGTCTTTGCCTATATGCCCGGTTCTGTTGGTTATGTTCAGCCTTATCTGGACAGCCCTCTCGATGACGAGGCAGTTGGCCGCACCGTATTCAGCAACATGATCACCGGCGCGCGGCGCTATGTTTGGATCATGACCCCCTATCTGATTATCGACGAGGCAATGGCCGAAACCCTGACCAACGCCGCCAAGGCCGGGATTGACGTGCGGATCATCACCCCGGGCATTCCAGACAAGCCCTACGTCTATGAAATGACCCGTGCAAACTATGCCCCTTTGCTGGAAGGCGGTGTCCGCATTTTTGAATATAGCCCCGGATTCATCCACTCCAAGGTTTTCCTCGCCGACGACCAGACCGCCGCCGTGGGGACCGTGAACCTGGATTTCCGAAGCCTTTACCTGCACTTTGAAGACGGGGTCTGGCTCTACAGGGCGGGTTGCCTGGCAAACATCCGGGCCGACTTCGACGAGACCTTCCCCCTTTGCCGGGAAGTGACCCTGGCTGACACCAGCCGGGTCCGCTTCCCCCGCCGCCTGTACCGATCCCTGCTGCGGCTGCTGTCCCCCTTGCTTTAATCCTGTTATGACCATAATCAGGTTCAGGACGATGACCCGCAAATATAGAACGGAGGTTAAAAAGATGAAACACCTGCTTCCGATCCTTCTGGTCCTCCTTCTGCTTCTGGTTGGACGCGATCTTCGCAACCGTCAGAACTCCGAGGATTTCATTCCCACCGACACCTGGGGAAACAATCCCCACGCCACAGTGCTTCCTCCGGCCGGCAATTCCACGAATCCGCGGGAGAACGGTACGGTAAAAACTGTTCTTTCCTACGAGGGGGAGATCCCGCTTTCCTCACCGATCACAACCTACAGCTACCGGCTTCCCATGATTGATCTGGCAGGCGCGCAGGCCTGCGGCTGCAATCAGGAGATTGAAAACCGCTTCGGTACGCTGATCCGGCAGTCCATGCAGGCCATGGAGCGATATGAGCAGCCCACGCTGGAATGCCTGAGCTTTGTCACCTTTACCCGCGGAGACATCCTGACGCTCCGGATCGACCGCCGCGACACCAACGGCGCGACCGCAAAAGCCTACTACACCGTAAACAGCCTTACCGGCGATGCGGTCAGCGTCAGCGCGCTGTTTGAAGCGGCGGGAATCTCCGGCAAGCCGGAGGCTGTGCTCAACGAGGCCGTTCTTGAGCTCTTTACAAGTCGGTTTGGCAGTACAGAGGATGCAAGCACAGCTGTGACCACAGCCTTGAATCGGACGCAGGCTGCGCTTTCGCCCTTGACAGCCAGCCGTATGCACCTAACGGAGGATGGCCGTCTAACCGTGGCACTCGAGCTCTTTTCGCCCGACGGAGGCAGCAGCATGGAAGAGCTGCTGCTGCCCTGAGTGTCCGAAGGGAGGCTGTCCTATGCTCAAAACCGCAACTGTCGCCCTGTGCCTTCTATCCGTCAACCTGTTTTCATGCCTGCTTTTCGGACTGGATAAACTGCTGGCGCTGCTGCACCGGCGGCGCATTCCGGAGGCGACACTGCTGACTTTAAGCTTTCTGGGGGGAAGCGTGGGGGCCATGCTGGGCATGACCCTCTTTCACCATAAAACGGACGCCCGTGCCCACCCGGGCTTCGTCTGGGGCGTGCCTGCCATGTTTTTGCTGGAGCTGGCCGCTTGTCAGTATTTCTTTCTATGATCGCATCCTCCCATGATTTCAATTTGGGCAGGCTGCCAGCTGCAGAATCGGAGGGCAAGGACATGCGGAACACAACAAGCTCCATTTGGAAAAACAGCTCCAAAGACAGGCAGGCTATGAAAAAACGAAAAAACAGGTCAATGAAACGGACGCTGCTGTGCCTTGGCGCGGCGGGATTCGTGCTCATTCTGCTGGCAGGCGGGCTGGTTTGGACCCTTTTTTCCAAGCTGAACACACGGCCCGCGGGGAACGGGAATCTGGAATCCTATCTGGCCGAGCACTGGCCTGTCTTTCATCTTCGCGCATGGGATGCGGAAACCGGCGCGCTGGATCTGGACTATCCGCTCCGCTTTACCTACGCGCAGATGGAAAAGTACGGCGCCTCGATGGAGGAGCTGCGGACCCTGCCTGACGGCAATCTCGACACCGTTTCCGCGTTGAAGACCGCCGCCCGTGAGGCGGCAGGCGTAACCGTCCGCAGCGTGACTGTTTATGGCATGACCACCGATGGTCAGGTCGCCTACACGGTCCAGCCGGACGGCGTTGTGACCGCCTGCTGGTTGGAGCCGTAGTGAAACCGTCCTGCCGAAAGATTGAAGAGGGGAGGACTTATGAGAAAGATCGACCGAATGCTTGCCCTGCTGCTGACGTTGGCACTGTGTCTGTCCTGCCTTGGGTGAACAGCTTCCGCCGATCACGGGGCAGCACAAACCGCTCCGGCCTAAGCTTCTGAATCCGACGGAGGTCAGGCTGAAATCACCAGGCAGGAAAGAGCCTGCCGCCCTGCCGCCAACGAGCCGGTCTGCGTCATCGTGCAGATGGAGGGAGCGCCCAAGGCCGAGGCAGGAAAGCCACCCGCGCCGCAGTGGGTCTGCGCATCGCGGCCCAGCATCTTTCTTTCCGCCGCAGTCTTTCCGCTGCCGGCGTTTCTTATGGGGAACTGGCGTTTGTGGACAACGCGGACGCCTGCACCGACTGGCAGCTGTCCTATGATCCGGCTTCCGGCAGCCTGCTGATCGAGAATTCCGGCCCGCCAACGGGTCTTCCTCTTCGGTCCCGATGTGCCGGCCTTCAGGTACTATACGGCGAAACACCCCCCAATATACGAAAGCCCCTGCGGTTCGCTCCGCAGGGGCTTTTCTGTCAGATGGATTACAGCAGTCCACAGATCAGATCGGTGTAGGCCTGGGCGTCTTCGATGGGAAGATCGGCAAGGATGAGGCCCTGGGCGTAGAGCACCTGTGCGTACTGCTTCGCCTTCTCGGGATCCTCGGCGATCAGGGTCCTGAGCTTCTGCACCACGGGGTGCTCCGGATTGAGCTGCAGGACCTTCTCCATCGGGATCGGCATATCAGGGTTCATGCGCTTGAAATACTTCTCCATCTCAAAGCTCATGCCGCCCCCGGGGACCAGGCAGACCGGGTGGCTGCCCAGATCGGCAGAGACCTCCGCCCGGACGATCTTGCCGTCGAGGGAAGTTTTTATGAAGTCCAATCCGTCCTTCCAGTCCGCCGCCGCGGCCTCGGCCGCCTTTTTCTCTTCCTCGGAAGAGAGGTCCAGATCGTCAGTGGCAAGGTTGCGGAAATCCTTCTCCGCATAATTCATCAGGGTCCGCGGCACAAATTCGTCCACGTCCTCGGTCATGAACAGCACATCAAAGCCCTTTTCCTGGAGCCGCTGATACTGGGGAAGCTGCGCCAGCCGGGCGTTGCTCTCGCCGGCAGCGAAGTAGATGTGCTTCTGGGCCTCGGGCATGGCGTCCACATATTCCTTTAGCGTCACCAGCTTCTGCTCCTTCGCGGACCAGAACAGCAGAAGATCCTGAAGCGCGTCCTTATGCATGCCGTAGTCGGCCACAACGCCATATTTGAGCTGGCGGCCGAAGGCGGCGAAGAACTTCTCATAGTCTTCCCGGCGATCCTTCTGCATGTTCAGAAGCTCCTGCTTGATCTTCTTCTCCAGATTGGCGGAGATGATGGAAAGCTGCCGGTTATGCTGCAAAAGCTCACGGCTGATGTTCAAGCTCAGATCGGCGGTGTCTACCACGCCTCGGACAAACCGGAAATGGTCGGGGATCAGGTCCTCGCAGTGCTCCATAATCATCACGCCGGAGGAGTAGAGCTGCAGGCCCTTTTTGTAATCCTTGGTGTAGAAGTCATAGGGCGCCTTAGCGGGAATATAGAGCAGGGCCTTGTAGGTGACAGCGCCCTCAACGCTGACGGGAATATGGGCCAGAGGTTTCTCATAGTCGAAGAACTTGTCCTTGTAGAATCCGTCGTACTCTTCGTCGGACACGTCCTTTTTGGCCTTCTGCCAGACGGGAACCATTGAATTGAGCGTCGTCAGCTCCGTATAGGTTTCCCACTCGGGCTCCTTGTCTGCGTCCTTTTCTTCTTCGGGGACCTCCTTGCGGCGGCTCTTTTCCATCTCCATACGGATGGGATAGCGGATATAGTCGGAGTATTTCTTCACCAGATTCTGCAGCTCATACTGCTCCAGGAACCGGGAAAACTTCTCGTCGTCGCTGTCGGCCTTGAGCTTCAGGATGACCTCAGTGCCCACGGTGGTCTTCTCACAGGGAGAGACCGTGTAGCCGTCGGCCCCGGAGGACTGCCACATCCAGGCCTCGGTCTCGCCGTATTTTTTGGAGAGGACGGTCACCGTATCGGCCACCATAAAGGCAGCGTAGAAGCCCACGCCGAACTGACCGATGATGTCCACGTCGGTCTGATCTTTGTCCAGCTCCTGCTTAAACTGAAGCGAGCCGCTCCTGGCAATCGTGCCGAGATTCTGCTCCATTTCATCCCTGCTCATTCCGATGCCGTTATCCGAAACGGTCAGCAGGCCCAGCTTCTTGTCGGCCCGGAGATCAATGGCAAAGTCCTCCCGGCTCATGCCCACGTTCTGGTCCGTCAGCGCCAAATAGGCCAGCTTGTCGATCGCGTCGCTGGCGTTGGAAATCAGCTCCCGCAGGAAAATCTCCTGATGGGTGTAGATGGAGTTAATCATCATGTCCAGCAGCCGCTTGGATTCCGCTTTGAATTGCTTTTTCGCCATAACTATCACTCTTTTTCATTTGAATTATCTTCTCAGTCCGCTGTGGCGGATTGAACCGTTTCAGTCATCCGAAAATGACAGATGTTAGCACTCTATTTGTCTGAGTGCTAGCTTTATTATAGCAACGAATTTCCAAATTGCAAGCCCTAAATTTGAAATTTACAAACTGTTCAAGAAAACAGGACCGCGCATCAACTGCCGCACGGTCCTGTTGCGGCGCAGACCACTGGAGAATGCGCCGATTGTGACGCGAAAGCCTCGCACGGAGCTTCCGTGCGAGGCTTTCGCGTGTTGCTTTACGGCACAAAGGTTTCTTCGGGGGCCCCCGGCACATAAGAGCCGAGGAATTCAGGTTCCTCTTCCTGGGGGCGAATCAGATCGTATGCCTTGTAGAGGAAGGTCACGGTCTGCGCACGGGTGCAGGATTCTCTGGGGCCGAAGGTGGTTTCGGACTTGCCGGCGGTAATCCCGTTCTCCACAGCCCAGAGGACGGCGTTATAATAATACTTTCCTTCCTTCACGTCCTCGAAGGGATTCTCGGTGGTCTCGGGCGCAGGCTTGCCCGCCGCGCACCAGAGGAAGGTGACAATCTCAGCGCGCGTACACTTGCCCTTGGGGGCGAAGGTGGTGGAAGTACTGCCGGAGGTGATGCCGTTCTCAACGGCCCAGAGCACCGGGTTGTAGTAGTACTTGCCGGACTTGACGTCTGTAAAAGGATTCTCTGTCACGTTGTGAGCCGGACGGTCCAGAGCCGTCCACAGGAAGGTCATCACTTCGCCGCGGGTAACGGTGTCCTTGATTCCAAAGGTCGTGGCAGTCTTGCCGGCGGTAATTCCGTTGAAATACGCCCAGTCGATCGGATCGTGCGCCCAGTTGCGTTCCTTGGGCATGTCGGTGAATACCTCGGCGGCACAGAGCTTGCCCTCCTTGGTTTCGCCACAGCGAGTGCAGGTGAAACGCGCGGTGCCGTGCTTCTCGCCTTCGGCAGGCTCCGTCAGGGTTTCGGTCAGCTTCCAGGCATGACCCAGGGCGGCAATGGGCTCATCCCTGGTGTACGTCTTGCAGACGGTGCAGGTATAGCGCATCACGCCCGCTTCGGTGCAGGTTGGCTCCTGGAACACAGTGCCTTTGTCCCAGGTATGGACGCCGGTGGGATCAATGCGCTCCGTACGCTTATCGCCGCAGACGCGGCAGGTATAGGTCATGGTCCCGTATTCCACGCAGGTCGGGTTTGTCGTGACCTTGCCCTTGTCATAGGCGTGGACATAGCTGCAGACATTGTAGCCGGTCAGCCCCATATCCCGAAGGGCGTAATTATTCTCATTGATGACCGCGCGGGTAAACTCGAGCACCGCAGGGAGGAAGTAGTTCAGCAACTCCAGCATAGTCGATTTCAGCTGCGTATTATGCGTATCACCGGTAAAGTTAACAAACTTTGTGTACTTCGCTCCGTTGTAGGCTGCCGCGACGTTGACCGTACCTGTGGTCCACTGCTCGTCATAGACCGTCACATAGGCGGCATAGGGCACCTTCATGGAAGCGGGCAGGACAACCGTGACTTCAAATTCACTGCTGAAGATTGTGACTTCAACGTTTTTTCTCTCTTCCCAATAGCAGACAGAGAAGTAAAGAGAATTACTGGGTGAAATCAGCAGATCATCATGATAAGCCTTGCTGTCCGTGTCATGCACTCCCTGGAGAGCGATATTCTTGAGATAGTTGTACACATCGCTTTTGGATGCCGCGCTGACAGATACCGGGAGCGCGCTGACCAGCAGAATCAGGGCCAAAGCCAACGACAGGATACGTGTTTTCATGGGATCGTTCCTTCCTTTTTACTAACAACCTATGGTTATATTTTAGCCGCTTAGATTATAGCATCTTTGTAATTATTTTGCAAGCAAAATATTGCAAAAATATATCTAAAGATTCAACGCTGTTCGGCGGGTCTTTCCGTGATTTTTCACAGTACCGGCAGGGTTCTTTTCCCCGGCGTATCTGTTCAGTATCCTGTCATTTCGAGGCGATTCATCGCCGAGAAATCC
>CALYTU010000043.1 GCA_945487445.1 uncultured Clostridia bacterium
TTGATGGCCTTCTAACACAAAAATGCTCAACTTCTTATTGCAATTTGCGAAAAAAAGGAAATCGTTATCAGGCAGTAGATAGTAGAAAACCGGCAATAGGCAATCGGAGAACGACGAAGCATTAGTGGAATTCGTGTCTCCTGTTGCCTATTTCTTTCCTGCTATTGCAGATCGTGTCATTTTTTGGGAAAATGGTTTAGCAAGCACGCTGCAGGGACGCTCAATGAGCGTCCCTGCAGCAGGTTTGGAACTACTTGTGATCTTCCGGGTCGTCCTCGCTATGTGCCGAATCTCTTTGACCGATCGTAAGGCCAAGACACATCCCGACAGAAAGGCCAATCGCCATCCCCAACCCGAGGTTATGGGTTGCAGTCCCGATCGCTGTTCCGATTGCAATGCCAATGCACATCCAAAACGCGAGACCGGATTCTACCGTATCATTCTGGTTCTTATTCTTATTCTTATGGTTCATATACCAATATTCCTGCCATTTCCAACTGACCGCGCTCACGCTTCGTCCCACACGCCGAGGCCCTTGGCCACGTTCACGATGAAGTCCTGCGCGTTGGTGACGATGCCCTTGGCGGACAGGGAACCCCGGTCCGCGAGCTTGTTGACAGCGAACTCGGCGATATCCACGCAGTAGAAGTAGACCTCGCGGATCGTGCCGTCGGGCAGGACGCGGAAGGAGGGCGTCATGTTGCCGCTGGCGATGGAATGCAGGGTGGTGGCCATGGTGATGACCGTGGTAGCCTTGCGGATGCAGTCTCGCATAGCGTTTTGTCCCTGGTAGACATCCGCCCAGACCTCAGGCAGAGGACCGTCGTCCCGGATGGAGCCGCACAGGACCATGGGAACGTTCTTCTTCACGCAGTTGTAGATAATGCCGTTATCAATACCCTCGGCCTCGATGAAGGCGGGGATCGAGCCGTAATATCGGACGCGGTTGATTGTGTCGATGTGGTTGTAATGGCCGTTGTGCATGGACTGCTGAGTGTAGATGTCCTGACCCAGAGCGGTCTTCTTATAGGCGCCCTCGAGGTCATGCGTGGCCAGAGCGTTGCCCGCCAGCAGGGCGTGGCAATAGCCGTTGGCGATCAGATTGCCGAAGGCCCTCCGGGCGTCGGCGTCAAAGGCAAAGGCCGGACCCATGACCCAGACGATGTTGCCGTGCTGTTTCTCGTGCTCCAGCAGCTCGTAAAGGTTGTCGTAGTCCACGGAGAAGGCCGTCTCGCGGCTGCGTCCCTGGCGGAAAGCAAAGGCGTCGCCGCCGGCCTTGGGATCGCTGAAGCCGTTCATGTGGACGTAGATGCCCTCGGAGCCGTCCTCGGTACGGCCGACGCAGATGGCGTCTCCCTTGTGCAGATTGCGGAACTCCTTGACAGAGATGTGACCGTCGGGCTCCAGGACTGCCACGCAGTCCATGCGGCTCTCAGGCGCCAGCTGCCACTGACCGTTTACCTTGAAGTACTCGGGGAAAATGGCTGTGGCGTGGTAGCCCTCAGGGGCGTAGAAGTCCCGATCCACCACCACGAATTTTGCATCGGGAGCGTTGCGGAACTGGGGCTGGTTGAAATCGGGATGACGGTAGGGACGAAGGGCAAAGCTCATGGTGATACCTCCATTTGATTGGGTATAGTCGCGAAGTGAGGACCTGCCGCAGTATCTTGTGGTCAGAATAAACGAGGTGAGCGGACATGTTGTATAGTTTGTCCCTCAGATTTTGTTCAGGTCCTCACATTGCGACTAACACGATTTGATTTCCCGGGCCCGCGCCGCCGCGCGGCGGCGCAGATCCCGGTTTGGTTGGATTTTTCTGCGTAGCGATCCTGCAGCCCCCAGTCATTTCGACCAGAGTGAGAAATCCGTCTCCTTTTGCGGGAAAGAACGGATTTCCCCGTGCAGGCACACTCGAAATGACGGGCAGCTAAATCGGTAAGTGTCTGCTCAGGCGCTTGGGGCGCGCTGGCCCGTCAGCGGAGCTAACGGCCAAAAATACCATCGATGGTTTCAGTGACAGCCTGCAGGCTGGCAACGGCCTTGTTCAAAGCCTGGATCACCCCGTTGAGCGCCTCAATGTCCAGGTCCTTCAGGGTATTCGCGGCGTCCTTCAGCGCAGTGATCGCGCCGTTGAGCGTCTGCACGTCCACCTTGCTCAGACTGTCAGCGGCCTCCTTCAAAGACTGGGCTGTATTGTTCAGGCCCTCCGCGTCCACGGCGGCCAGTCGGTCCGCCGCCGCGGTCAGAGCGGTCACAGCTTCGTTGACCTGCTGCATTTCCAGCGCCTCCAGCTCGGTCTGGACAAGGTCCAGACTGTCCTCCACGCGCCGTGCGGTCAGCCCGACCGTGGCCGTCAGGACAGCCAGCAGGATCAGCACGCCGGCCAGCAGCCAGGTCTGGACTTTGATCCAGGGGGAGACCTCCCCCCGGCGGACCGGTTCAGTCATTGTAAACTGCCTTCATGCCCTTCATGGTCATGTAGCAGTCCAGCTTGGAGACGACCTCCATGGGGGCGTGCATGCACAGCACGGGCACGCCGGCGTCCAGAGTGTCGATGTTTCGATTGGCCATGTAGGCAGCCACGGTGCCGCCGCCGCCCTGATCCACCTTGCCCAGCTCCGCGGTCTGCCAGACCACGCCGTTGTCGTCGAACAGACGGCGAATCCGCCCCATGACCTCGCCGGAGGCGTCGGAGCAGCCGCCCTTGCCGCGGGAACCGGTGTACTTGCACAGCGCGATGCCGTAATTGATCTGGGAATTGTTGCGCTTTTCGCAGGTTTCGGCGTAGATGGGATCATAGGCGTTGGACACATCGCAGCTCAGGCAGAAGGAACGCTCCAGGCAGCGGCGCAGGCAGCCCTGCAGGGCTTCGCAGACGTCGGCCATGAAGGTCTCAAAGAACTGGCTCTGCATGCCGGAGACGCCGACGGAGCCGATCTCCTCCTTGTCGGCCAGGACGCAGACGGCGGTGTGCGCAGGCACGTCCATGGTCAGCAGGGGCTCGAAGGAGGCCCAGGCGCAAACGCGGTCGTCGTGACCGTAAGCGCCGATCAGGGACCGGTCCAGCCCGATCTCGCGGGCAGGGCTGGCGGGTACTACGGTGAGCTCGGCGGAGAGGAAGTCCTCCTCGATGATGCCGTACTTCTCGTTCAGAAGCTGCATGACAGCCAGCTTGACCCGATCGGCGCCCTCGTCGTCCGCAATGGGCTCGGAACCGAAGAGGATGTTCAGCGCCTCGCCGGAAATTGCCTCGGCCGTGGGCTTCTTCAGCTGGTCGGCGGACAGGTGGATCAGCAGGTCAGTGACGATGAAGCAGGGATCGGTGGGTTCGTCGCCGATGCGGACGTTGATGACGGAACCGTCCTTCTTCGCCACGATGCCGTGAATGGACAGCGGTACGGTGGTCCACTGATACTTCTTAATGCCCCCGTAGTAGTGCGTCTTCAGGTAGGCCATCCCCGCGTCCTCGTACAGGGGGTTGGGCTTGATGTCCATGCGGGGAGAGTCAATGTGGGACGCCACGATCTGGGCGCCGTTGTCGATGGGCTCCTTGCCAATGACGGCGAAGATTGCGCTCTTGCCGCGGTTGTTGCGGTAGATCTTCATGCCAGGGGCAAGCTTCATCCCGGGCACAAAGGCCACGAAGCCGGCCTTTTCGGCCTGCTCCACCGTGTAGCTCACAGCCTCGCGCTCGGTCTTGGCGGCGTCCATGAACTTCATGTAATCCTTGCAGTAGCGCTCCATCTCGGTGCGCTCGGCAGCGCTGATGCGATCATAGCCGTTCTTCGGTGCGCGCAGCAGGCTCTTTCTCAGTTCGTCGGTTCTTTCGCTCATGATAATTCCTCCTGTTTTTTTGTATGGACAGGCATCGCCTGTCCAAAGGCTTTTCAAATTGATTCTGACTTTTCTAAGAGCCATTGTCCAAGCATGCGCTGACATGTTTGGACAAAGCTATCCTGATCGCCGTTGTTTTCCAGCACCAAATCCGCCCGCTCGGCAAACCAGCTTGCCGGCTTCTGGGCGGCCACACGGGACCGGGCGTATTCCTCGGTGATCCCGTCTCTGGCCATAAGACGCCGGACGCGGATTTCCGGGTCTGCTACAACGGCAACCGTAAGGTCGCATTGTGCGCCCAACCCGCTCTCAAAGAGGCCGATGGCGTCAATTACCGCGAAACGGAAGGAATCCGGAGCCGTGGGAGACGGATTATTCAACTTCGCTGCTCCCTCGACTGCGCTTGGGACAAGGCTTCGCTCAGAATGACTGAGGGGGGAGGTTTCCGCCGCACGGGTAACGGGGAAAACGGATTCTTCGCTTCGTTCAGAATGACAGAAGGGGCAGGTTTCCGCCGCACGGGTAACGGGGAAAACGGATTCTTCGCTTCGCTCAGAATGACAGAAGGGGCAGGTTTCCGACGCACAGGCGTCGTTTCGCCGCCCGCCGGTCAGCAGCCGTTCCACCTCCTGCCGAACGACAGGCCAGGTAATGGCGGACAGTTTTTCCAAGCCTGCCGGGTCTGCAAAGACCTGCGTACCGAGCGCGTTGCGTTCCAACTGCCAGTTGCGGACCGAGCCGGGAAAGGCGGCCTCGATCCGGCCCAGCAGCTCGCCGTCGGTTTCCAGCAGCCGATGGTAGATCGCGTCGCAGTCGATAACCTGCCCGCCCATGGCCTCCAGCACCCGCAGCGCCGTGGTCTTCCCCGCCCCCGAAGGGCCTGTGATGCCGATTGCGTACATGCTGTCCTCCAAATGATTCTTCTGGTGATCGGTTTTCGTCAGCTTTGCATTTGTGGGAGACGTCAGCCCGGGGCAGAAGCGTTTCCCATTTTTCGTAGGGGTGCTCAATGAGCGCCCGGTCCGCCGACAATTTGCCGCAGGCAAATCCAGCGCCGACACGGTCTAATACGCGGTGAAATCGTTTGCTGACGCAAACGATGCATGCTGCACATGCACGGGCGCTCCCTGCAAGCGCGCGAAGCGCCGGCAGCCCGGTGTGCTGCTGCGGATCATCGTGGAGCGCTGCGCTCGGAACGAGATGCCATACCTTTTGGCGGCACCGCCCCTACAGCTTTTCGCTGCGTTCAACCGATATTCAGAATAATCCAACGTCACTTGTCACTTCTCACTTTTTACCTGCTCCGCGTCGATCGTGCGATAGGCCGCCGACTTTTGCAGGCGGTTGCGGACGGCAGCGCTGACGCCGCCGCCGGTGGGACAGCGGGCAAAAATACGCTGCACCGTTCCGTTGTCCAGTGCCCGCAGGGCGGCGAACAGGCCCGCAGACAGGCTGCCGGGGTCCAACGCGCAGCCGTAGGCCGTGGGATTCAGCCCTGCAAAGAGGTCCAGCTCCTCGGTGAAGCAGAGGACCGCGTCCCCCGGCGCAAAGCGGCTCCGGATATAGCGGGCGGCCGCCTCGGAGGAGCCCTCCACGATCAAAACCTCCGCCTCCGGCGCGTAGTGCTTGTATTTCATTCCCGGGGCGCGAACCACCGCGTCGGCGCGAATCTCCCCGGTAACGGCTCTGTCAATCACCAGCGCCCCCAGAAGCCGCTCCAGCTCCTCGGGGCCGATGCCGCCGGGACGGAGAAGACGCGGCACGGGGCCGGTCAGGTCAACAATGGTGGACTCCACGCCCACCCGGCAGGGGCCGCCGTCCACAACGGCGTCGATTTTCCCCTCCATGTCGTGCAGGACGTGGGCCGCCGTGGTGGTGGAAGGCTTTCCGGACGTATTGGCTGAAGGAGCCGCGATGGGAACGCCAGCCAGACGGATAATTTCCCGCGTGGCGGCGTTGTCGGGGCAGCGGACGCCAACGGTGTCCAGTCCCGCGGTGGTGGTCTTCGGAACCGTGTCGCGCACCGGCAGGATCATCGTCAGCGGACCCGGCCAGAAGCGCTCCGCCAGCAACACGGCGGTCTGAGGAACCTCGCGGCAAAAGTCGTAGAGCTGGCTGGCGTCATGGATGTGCAGGATCAGAGGATTGTCCTGGGGACGGCCCTTGGCGAGAAAGATCTTCCCGACCGCCTCGGGGTCCAACCCGTTTGCGCCTAATCCATATACTGTTTCGGTTGGAATTGCCACCAGACCGCCCTTTTTGATCAGCTCGGCGGCTCTTTCGAGGTCGTATCCTGTTGTTGATAGCAGTTGCGTTGTCATATCATACCTCAAATAAGCGAAGAGTGAATCATGATTGAATCCGTCGCAAAGGACACCTCAACGATTCATTATTCACTCTTCACTTCCCCCGGCCCGCAGCCGTTCCGCTTGGGCGGCATTGGTCAGCGCGTCGATCATTTGATCCAGATCTCCGTCCATGAAGCCCTGGATGTTGTGCTGGGTCAGGCCGATCCGGTGATCCGTAACCCGGTCCTGGGGAAAGTTGTAGGTGCGAATCTTTTCGTTCCGCATTCCAGAGCCAACCTGACTCTTCCGGGTGCCGGAAACCTGGGCGTCGAGCTTCTCCTGCGCAATTTCATAGAGCTTGGAAGCCAGCATGTTCATGGCCTTTTCCCGGTTTTGAAATTGGCTGCGCTCCTCCTGACAGGCTACGACGATGCCCGTGGGCTTGTGAATCAGGCGGACGGCGGACGAGGTCTTGTTGATGTGCTGGCCGCCGGCGCCGGAGGATCGGTAAACCTGCATCTCCACGTCCTCGGGACGGATATTCACCTCGGCAGCCTCCATCTCCGGCAAAACCGCCACCGTGGCGGTGGAGGTGTGAATGCGTCCGCCGGACTCCGTTTCGGGGACGCGCTGGACCCGGTGGACACCGGACTCAAACTTCATCCGGGAGAAGGCGCCGTCTCCATTGATGAGGAAATCCGCCTCCTTGACGCCGCCCAACTCCGTCTCGTTGTAGTTCAAAAGCTCCAGCTGCCAGCCTTTTGCGGCGGCGTACATGGAATACATGCGGAAGAGGCTGTGGGCGAACAGGGCGCTCTCCTCGCCGCCCACGCCGCCGCGAATCTCCACGATGACGTTCTTGCCGTCATTGGGATCGCGGGGCAGCAGCAAAAGGCGCAGCCGGTCCTCCAGCTCCGCGGCCTCCTGCTTGGCGGCCTGGTATTCGTCCTGCAAAAAGCTCTTCATCTCGGGCTCCTCGCCCATCAGCGCGAGCGCTTCCGCCATGTCGGCCTGGGTCCGCTTCCAGCGGCGGAAGGCCGTCACGATCGGTTCCAGATCCCGCTGCTCCTTCAGATACTTCGCAGCCAGCTTCGGATCGGCGTAGAAGTCCGGCTGCTCGCTCCGCGCGCAGAGCTCCTCATATTTGTTTTCAATTTGCGTTAACTTTTCTTCCATACAGGGCTCCTGTTAATCATTCGACTTCGGCTCGCTCATTGAGCGCCCGCCGTTTCGCTCCGGCCTCCCGTTTTTGCCGTAGGGACGCGAACTGCGTGAAAACAACGCATCATGTTATATGACCGGCTTATCGGCAGCGACCCATTTTGATGCGTTATCGGTCTCGTAATTCCATGCGTTCTGATTATCCTCTTCATTTCAGATGATATGATCATGAAAACCTTTCTGCCAGACAGGTTCCCCCCATTTTCTGGTCACTGTAGATTTCAGCATTCTGACAATTTGAGATATGGACGGCGGATTCTCAATTTCAGTGTGCTCCAGACGCAAAAGCAGGTGAATATGCTCAGGCAGAATTGAGTATATTTCTAAAACAAGGGTATCTGTTCAGTATCCTGTCATTTCGAGGCGATTCATCGCCGAGAAATCCGTATTATCTACGCAAAAAGGAACGGATTTCTCACTTCGTTCGAAATGACAGATGGGGCTACTGAATAGATACAAACAAGGTTTTAATAATGAGCCTCCATCTCCAGGATAGACTGTTTCACGAGTTCACCCAGAGCAAACAGGACCGTGAAAGGCGGAGATGCCTGTGCCTCCACATTCCCGAATACCGGTCCACGTCTATCCGCGCAGACAGTCAGCAATACAACGCAAGGCTGGCTGTAGTCGAAATTCTTCAGCCTGTTTTGTTTTCGTTTGGGAAGTCATCCCATGTATGCGGCCTCATGCGTTCCGAATGGGGCCAGTGGTTGCTCCCTGAGCGCCCCTGCGACGGCGTGCTTGAGCGCATAGCCAACAATCGGATATATTATAACATAAACAGAAATCAACTTGCAATCATTTTCCGAAATATTCTTCGATTTCAACCCGTTTCGCAGCAACGCGGCCCTGTGCGAAATCGGGCTTGCCCCCGCCGCGGCCGTTCAGGGCGGCGTTCAGGTCTTTGATGCAGCCGCGCAGATCTGCCCCCTCCTGGCCGATGGCATAGGCCCACCCCTCGGCGTCGCTGCCGGAAAAGACCGCGCAGCGCCCGCCGCAGACCGCCATGATCTCCACGCACAGCCGACGCAGGGAATCCGGGCTCAGCCCCTCCTCAAAGCGAATCACGGCCCCGGCGTCCTGAAGGGATTCGGCAAGACAGGCGAAGCAGCGTCCCTCCCAGAGGGCCTTGTCCTGCCTGGCCTGGGCCAGCTCACTCTGGACGCGCTCCACCGCCCTGGCTGTTTCGAGGGGCTTGGCGGAGAGCAAACCGGAAACGGTCCGGTTCTGGACGGTGACGGCAGCCAGATAGTCATAGGCCCGCTTGCCGCAGACCAGCTCCACCCGGACGCCCTGATGGAACTTGACCGCCGAAAGGAGTTTCACAATGCCGACTTCTCCCGTCCTCGCCACATGCGTTCCGCAGCAGGCGCAGAGATCCACCCCGGGAAATTCCACCAGCCGCAGCCGCCCGTCGATGGCTTTTTTGCTTCGGTAGTCCTCGGGGCAGACGGCCTCGCTGTCGTAATACCGCACGCAGGTCTCCCGGTTCGCCCAGATTGCCTCGTTGACCAGGGCCTCCACCCGGGCGAGGTCCTCCATGGTAAGCAGACCTGAGAAGTCAATGGTCACGAGGTCGGACCCGACATGGAATCCCACGTTCTCATACCCGTAAAGCCGATGGACCGTGCCGGAAACCAGATGTTCCCCGGAGTGCTGCTGCATGAGGTCGAAGCGCCTGGCCCAGTCGATTGTCCCGGTGACAGCGCCGGAGAGTGGTGCGTCCACGGTGTGGAGCACGACGCCTTCCCGCTGGTGAACATCCAAGACCCGGGCACAGCCCAGGGTCCCCAGGTCGCAAGGCTGGCCCCCACCCTCGGGATAGAAGGCCGTACGGTCCAGGACCACGGCGAAAGCGCCATTTACAGGCTCGCACGAGAGGACGGAAGCAGTGAATTCCTTCAGATAGACGTCGGTTTCGTAGAGTTTTTGTGTCAGCATAGTATCACCTTTATCGTGTGTAAATTCGAATTGGTTTTATAGAGGCCTTTGCAAATACACCATATCTACAAGGTGTACACCACACTCATATATCGGGTGATCATAATGATCCGTAAAGAAATTTGGCACGATATACGAGCGTACAAAGCCACATTTTTCATAAAAGGGTATCGTCAATGGGCTGTCGCCGGTTCCCACTTGCAGTATCGAAAATTGTCCACGGTATTTTTCAACAAGAAATTCAATCAGTGCTTTGGCATAGCCTTTTCGCTGAAATGGGGGAACTGTAGCAATATTCTTAATTTCAAGTATTCCAGTACCTTCATCCGTTACGACACACTCGCATTTCACTCCGTCATCATCGAGAACATACATTTTACCTTTATAGAGATAACGGTCAACCATATCTTCCTGCTCATCCGCCAATAGGAGCAAATCAAGATATTGTTTTTTGTTTTCTGTAACTTCTACAATTCTCATCAATCACACCTGCAAACCCGATTTTTCGGGAACTTTTCTGGCGCAGCGCCGTCATAAGGACAGATTATCAAAGGAGGCAAGAACCGTGAAGGGAAAGAACAAATGCAAGCTTCTCAAGGAGATTCGGCAGCGGATCGCGGACGAAAATGACATTCCCTATGTGACCCGGGAATGCACCTACCAGGGCGAATGCAGGGGGACCTGCCCCAAATGCGAGGCGGAGCTTCGGTATCTGGAGCGGGAGCTGGAAAAGCGTCAGCGTCTCGGAAAGGCTGTGGCCGTGGCCGCCGTGGCGGCGGGGTTGAGCCTGTCCCTCTCCGCCTGCGCGGCGAAGGGCGTTTCCGCGCCGGGGTCCGGCGGCACCGCCGCCCCCACGCTCCCGGAGCCGGATAACGGCTTCGGCGTCAACGGGGACGATCCCCTGTTCTCCGGCCTCGGGTCGGGAGGAGATGTAATCAAGGGTTCGATTGAAGCGCCAACCGAGGAGCCGATACTCTATGGGGAGATGGATGCGTCTCAAACTGAGGAATCGACGGAGTTCATCGAGCTGGCAGGGGATGTAGTCATGCTTCCCGACGGACCGGGGATCTGGGATGAGGAAAATGAACTGCCCACGGTACCCGAGACGCCGGAAGACCTGACAGATTAAGCCCATGATTACGCCAACCTATCCGCTTTTGACGATTTCCCGGCACCGGATGGAGGTGGACGGCGAAGGCGTCACGTCGCTGGTGGCAGGCAGCGGGTGTCCCCTATCCTGCGTCTATTGTATCAACAAAACCGCGCTTTGCCAACCCCCGACTTATGTCACAGCGGAAGAATTATTGGAAAAAACGCGTTGTGACGACCTCTATTTCCGGGCCACAGGCGGCGGACTGACCTTTGGCGGAGGAGAGAGCCTGCTGCACATGGATTTCTATGAACGGCTTCGGCCCCTCTGCCCGGACTGGCGCTTCACCGCCGAGACCAGCCTGTACGTTTTGCCGGAGCTGGTCAGGCGGGCGACTGCGGTCTTCGACGCCTTCATCGTGGACGTCAAGACTCTGGACCCGGCAATCTACGAGCGCTACACCGGCAGGGCCCCGGGGCCGGTCTGGCAGAACCTGGAATACCTGGTCCGCACCCTTGGCCCGGAGCCCATCCACGTCCGCGTCCCGCTGATCCCCGGCTATAACGATGCGGCGGACCGGGACAAAACCGAAGCCGCCCTGCGGAAGCTGGGGCTGACGAGGATCGAGCAATTTTCTTATGTGGTGCGTGGATAGACAGATTTGGATTTGTATCAATGCAGCGCGGGCAATCTGCCCGCCC
>CALYTU010000044.1 GCA_945487445.1 uncultured Clostridia bacterium
GGAAAAGGTCAAAAACCGCCCCAGGTGCGGCGGATTTGCGGCACCTGGGGCGGGATCTGAGGGTACTGAATGAAAAATGCTTCGTCTGTCAGGCAATCACCGTGCAGACCAGCTCCACAAACAGCACCGCCTGGCGGGCATGGCGGCTGCGCTTGGACAGGGGCTCGACAAAGCTGACGGCTGCGTGGTCGAAGCGCAAGGCACCGGCGTCATAGAGCGGGGCGACGACGTTGCAGAGTTCGGCGGGCAGATTGCCCACGTCCTCGCCGCGCTTGGTGCGCAGGACAAAGTTGTTGGGGTTGTAGGGGTTCTGTGGGTCCCGCTGCAGGATGACAGGGTCGCCGACGTGCAGCCGCTCGATCATCTCGCTGCGGCCGTCGTAGCGGGTGCCCCGGGACTCAAAGCGCAGGGTCAGGCGGCCGGTGTCCGGGGCCCACAGGCCCTCGGACTGCTGAAGAAACTCCATTTTCCCGGGCTCGTAGTGATCCGGCCGGAGCGTTTCGGACAGAGCGTGGCGCTTATGCAGCTTCTCCGCCTCCCGGAGCAGGGCTTCCAATTGCAGTTGATGTTCACTCATTGCTGTGCCTCCGCCTCGTCCACCTCCCGCCAGTAAAGGGCTTCGCTCTCATACAGGCGATCCAGGTGCTTGTCGTAATAGACGCCGCTTTCCGCCACCTTGTAGATCAGATCCAAATGATCCGGGATCGTGCAGCCGTAGGTCTGCTCCATCAGCCTTTGCAGGTCGTAGATGTCCATACTGCCCTCGGCCCGGATCAGCGCGGTCTCGAAGCTCCGGGCGGTCACTTCGCCCGTGCCCTTACGCAGGATGATGCTCTTGAAGATCTGAGAGAATCCGAAGCGCGGGTCGGTACTGAGCAGACTGCCGTAGAACCAGTCGGAAAAGCCCAGCTCATACAGCGGTGCGTCAAAGCCGCTCTGCCGCAGCGAGGCTGCGGAGAACCAGGCTCCGTCCTCCAAACAATCATAAACTGCGTCACGAAAATCCCGCAGTTCCTGCTTGGTGACGCCCGCCGCGGCGAGCTTTTCAAAGCGCACCAGCTTGCCGGGCTCATACTCCAGCACGTCCAGATCCCGCTTCAGCGTGTTCAGGATCTGGGAGAACATCATGACGTAGCAGTAGCGCTGACGCAACGGCGCAAGATCCGTGAAATCTTCCCGGGTCAGAAGTGCCCGGAAGAAGGCGTCCAGGCTGTCATGGTTCCGCAGGGCATAGCGGCTGAGCACCGTGAAGCCCATCTGCTTGAGGTTATAGGGATTGATTTCCTCCGGGTCTGCCCCCGGCACGCAGCGCTGATAGATCCGCTTGAGCTCGTCCAGGAAGAAGAAATCACCGGAGAGGGCGGCCAGCAGCGCCGCCCGGTGGGGCTCTGTCATGACCTTCTGGTCAATGGTGTACATGCCCTGGTGATAATAGTCCGCCAGGGGAACCAGGTAGGTGCCGATTATAACGCCGGGATCGTAACCGTATTCCTGACGAATGAGCTCCGCCAAATCTGACTGGGAGATAGGGGCGTTCTCCAGCATCAGTTCAAGAAGCGCAGCGTCCCGGTCGAAGGTGCCAAAGAGAAGATTCGGGGCCCGATTGTATTTGAGCCCATGCCAGCTGCCCTCCGGCACCAGCTTGCGCAGCAGATTGTGAAGTTCATACTGATCCCGGACGTCATAGCGGGCCAGGATCTCCGGATGCTCCTCCATCAGCTTTGCGGTGGAAATCTCGATATTTTCCAAATCGGCCAGGCCGAGCTCCTCCAGAAGGTCGGAGAAATCCCGGCCATCCATGTCGTAGGCCCGCAGGCGCTCGCCATGCTTCCAGAGCAAATATCGATCATCCCGGAGTTTGTTTTTTCTGGTTGCGATTACGGAATCCGTGATATAGACATCCTCGTCAAAGGGAACGTCCTGGGCCCGGAGAAAGTCATTATAGAGCTGACAGAAATCGGCAAAGCCTGTATCCTCTTTGCAAAAATGAGTCACCACATAGCGCTCCAGCTCGTCCCGCTGCTTCGGCAGCCACTGACCATCAAGATAGAGTTTATCCCGGTTGAGATAGTTGCGGATTCTCTGCCGGAGGCTGGCTCCCAGCTTCGGATCGCTCGTCGCCTCCTGCAGCGGACGGCGGCGGTGTACCTTTGCAAGCAGATCCAGATAACGCAAGACCGGCGCGGACAGGCCGAACCACTGCTCCGCGTCCTGCCTGTCCAGCTCATAGGTCTCATAGAAATAGAGAAAAAAGTCCTCGTCAAAGCGGGGCATGCCGGTCTGCAGGGCAGTCCAGGTCTGAATCTTTATGTACTCCTTGTTGACGATCTGGCGCACCCGTTCCCGGGTCAGGTCAAAGCTATGGGCCACAGCATCCAGGGTTTCTCCCTGCAGACGGCGCAGGACGATCTCCCGCTCCCGGTCGCCCAGCTTGGGGCAATCCCGGGCAGCGTCGGCAAAGTGGGGATAGACCCGGTAGCATCGAAAGTCCACATATTCCAGCTTGTTTCCTGCCAGAAGCTTGCCCACGCAGCGATCCCGCTGCTCCTCCGGGATCTCCGGCAGCTTGTCCGCAAAATCCTGCCGACTGAGGCCGGCATCCGGGGCGGACTCGTACAGCCGCAGGAGCTTGCGGCAGACCTTCTCGTCGCTCTCCTGCATCTGGGAAAGGGAAGCGTCGCTCAGGATCGCCCGCAGCTCTGCCTCGTGTTCCCGTAGCCAGCGTTCCCGGCTGTCCACCACGCTTTTGACGGCCCCTGCGCCTATATTCCGGATGGCCTGCAGGCTTGTGGGCGGAAGGAACAGGATCTGGCTGAGCGTTCGATATCCGTTGTTCTTCAGCTGGTTTACAGCCCTGTTGTTCATGCCGAGGGTCTCAATAGGCTGGTCATTGGCTTTCACATATTCCAGCACCGCCTGCCGGTGCTGCGGCAGATTCACCAAGGTAAGAAGCTCCGGCTGCGCCGGCGCGGTTTCCTTCGGCAGCGTTTCCTTCAGAGCAGCCAAATAGTCCTGGCAGCTGCGCCAAATCTGATACGCGGTCTGGGCGTCCATGCGGGGCAGACGCCCCAGATCCTGTTCCGAGAGAAACAGAACCGAGGAAAGAGCTGTCATGTCGTTCAGAACCAACAGATTATAAGCCCGCGTCGGCAGCCCCAACACGTCAATGGTCTCGTTGGCGACGGATGCCATGATTTGTTGTTTGGGAGAAAGAGAGATTGGCTTTTCTTCCTGCGCTGTACTTGCCAAAGCGTTCGCCTCTGCCAAAGTCCGGTATTCCGCAATCCTTTGCAGGATCTCCTGCACGGTTTTCCGCCCTGCGCTGGGCAGTTTGAACAGCTCCTCCTCCGTGCAGGGCAGCAGCTCAAAGAGCGTGTGCTTTCCTGCTCGGTGCAGCACGTTCTGGGCCCGTGCCGAGAGATTCAGCGTGTCGATGGAGATGCTGCGCAGCGTCTTTTCATCTGTCATTTCGCTAACCTCTTGCGGAAGCCCTCCACCATTTTGGACAGCTCGTCCAGAGAAGCCTTCAGGCTCTCCCGCTCCTCCGGGTCCAGCCGGTCAAAGAGCCGCGGGTCCACGTCCAACAGAAGGCTCATGCATTTGCCCACGTGCTCCGCGGGTTTCGAGTGAAGCTGTGCGGAGCGGGAACGCAGCATGGCTCGCTCCAGGCTGTTCCGGAGCTGATCTGCCAGGGCACTGTGCTCCAGGGCAAAGCGGTCCAGATCCTCCTTGCCGCGGATCTCGGCGGCGGAGAGCAGGGCCTGCAACTGTGTATGTAATTCCGCCTGTTCCTCGAAGAAGGCGGGGTAATTGCCGCTGCGAATCAACGCTCGCAGGTCCCGGATAAACTTCCGTTGGTCCGTCACGGCACCGAGCAGCACGTTGTCAAAGCAGATGCTCTTCAGCTGGGTCTGCTCTTCGGCGTTCAATTGCCGTAGGGGCGCTGTCATCTCGTCAAACAGGCTGTAGACCTGGAATTCTCTGGCCACATGGTACTGCCCTGGCAGGCGGACTGCCGTCAAGAACTCAGTGATGATCCCGGCAATCTGCAGACGCTTGCGCACATCAGCAACAGGCTCGTTGGCAGAGGCTGCGTATTCCTCCGGGGTCAGAAGGCCGGTCTCGGTGATGTCCCGGTATGTGCCGACGGCGTAGTCGATCTGGTCATAATCCACCTTCTTCTCCTCGCCGTGCTGAATGGCCAGCTCCAGCAGCTTGATCTGCTTGCGATCAGCCTGGATGTCCATGTCCATCAGAACGGTCTCAAAGTACAGAGGCTCCGGCGTTACCCGCTGCAGGCGGCGCAGGCAGGTGAAGCGGCGATTGCCGTCCACGATGCGGCCGTCTGCCAGGGCCACGCCGGGCTCCCGCTGGCCCACCAGGGCAATGTTCCTCTGGGTTTTGCGGATGGATTCGGGGTTGCTTCCCTCCACAAAGCCCTCGATGACGCCGTTGTAGATGGAACGGTCCAGACCCTGCAGGGACCCCGCCCCGGACTCCGCCTCATACTGAGTGATCCAGGTGGCAATGCGATCATTCTGGTCGTTGTAGTACAGGGCGTCCAGGCGCACCCGGTAAACCGGATAGAGCACGGTTTTCCCTCCGTAGGTGACCTTGCGGGTCATGGCAGTCTTTTCCACCGTGGGCGGCCCAAGGTGCAGCAGGCTGCCCTCGGTCAATGCGCCGCGGGCGGAATCGCTCTCCGGCTGGTTCAGACCACGCTCCACAATGACCGTGCGTTCGGGCACAGCCTTTTCCCGTACAGTCCGGTAGAGCGCCCGGATCTCTTCGGCGCTGTCCCGGTCCATCTGCTCGCAGAGCAGGGCCATGGTGTCCAGCGCCCGCTCGGTCTCGTGCTGATCCAGATCCTGCTGACCCCGATGGGCAGTGATGTTCCGCACGCCCATGAGCTCCCGGGCGTAGGCCCTGCAGCTGAGGTTTAACGTGTCCCTCAGGTCATCGGAGCATTTGCGATCAATCAGACGCAGACAGTTGGCCACGTCCAGGGAATCTACCAGTTCTGTATCCTCCCCGTTCCAAGGCAAATCCCGAGGGTCGCCAAGGGTGCGCATGACCTCGTCCCACCACTTGTCCTTATAAATCCGCCGCATCCGCTGCCACAAAAAGCCGGACATGGCGGTCAGCAAAATCCGAAAACCACGCTGTACGTATTCAATGTTTTCCTGCATTTGAATCGCCTCTGTTTCTGTTTGCTTGTGAAAAGCTGCTCCGTATGGTCATAGGATACCGCTCACAGCACAATTGATGTTCCTTTTCATTATACGGCACAAAAGCAATCAATGCAAGCAAAAAAGACATTACCGAGGCCAGCATGTCGAAAATAAAACTATGTCCCGGGCTTTATTTTTCTCGAGTTCTGTCCTACCAAGTGAGGGGGAAACCTTCTCGCGAAAGGACGGAGCAAAAGCTGCGCTTTGCCGGTTCTCGTGGAAGCAAAAAATTATTGGATAGCTGCTAAAAATGCGGCTGTTTCGTTTTGCCCAACTAAGTGAAGATGTGCATGTTCCTTGAAAATTTTTCGTCAGGAAACTGCACATTTCACCCTCAAAATCTGGATAAGCAGAGGGATCTGAAAAAAGTCGGTGCCGATGGGCGAAAAATGGTTATTTTTTGGAGGGTAAAATCTGGATATGTAGAGGGATTCCAGTTGCGCAAGCCAATTGTAAGTATTTCGTGAACAATTCATCAAAACACACGCCATTTCCCTCCTCAAAATCTGGATAAGTAGAAGGACATGAAATAATTCTACGCTGGCAGGCGAAATCTGGTTATATTTTGCCGGTGTAAATCTGGATATGTAGAGGGATTTCAAAATAACTGAGAAAAAATTGAAAAACCTGTAGCCATTTTAACCCTCTGAATCACAATTAGTGGAGGGACTACAAACTGATATCACATACAACTGAATACCCGTCCGATGGGGATACCGCTGCGACGATGGCCGGAGAGCCGGAGCGGAGGACAACGCCGGGGAGACAACCGGGCAGGAACGACGTCGGGGACAACGGGATACGACTCTTGGAAAGGAGGGATAGAAGACGATTCCAAGAGATACGGAGCCGATAAAGATGGCGACGGATTACAGGCTCCATCCGAAGCCCAGCGAAGCGGGTTCGGATGGAAGAGGAAGACACGCGGAATGAATGAGCTTTCGCGCTTGCGGGGAAGCGAACGATATGGAGCTATGTCTGACGATATAGCGAGCATCGGATTGTGTCGTCACAATCCACCCAGGGAGAGCCCTGAATACCCCGCAGCCGGAACGGCAAAGCACCGGCTGAAAGGAAAACCCAAATTACAAATGGAAAGGACGATTCAATGGAAAAAGAAAACGACAAGATTAAGTTCACCCTGCGCATGAACGAAAAGCAAAAGCGCAAGCTGGCTCGGCTGGCTGAAAAGGCTGGCGTCTCTCAGTCCCGGTATTTACTGGGGCTGCTGGACGGTCTCTCTTTTCAACCCAGACCGCCCCGGGTGTTCTGGGATCTGATGAAGGAGCTGTACTCCCTGCACAAGCTTCTGGTACAGTTTGGAAAGGAGCAGCCCATTTTCCTGCGAGCGGCCAACGCCCTGGAGCTGTTCACCGAACGCCTCCAGAAGGTCATGACGGAGCCGGAGGAGGTGCTGTGATGGCAACCACCAGCCTTTGGCACATCAACGGTCGGCTGAGCGATCTGGTGGCCTATGTGGAGAATCCGGAGAAAACGGAGCGGCCCTTGCGGGAGCTGGACGATCTCTGGGCTGCTGCCGGGTACATCCAGCGCCCGGAGGCTACGGAGGGTGGCCGCTACGTCACCGCCATCAACTGTCTCGCGGAAACCGCTGTCCAGCAAATGATCGCCACCAAGCGGCAGTACGGCAAGGACGATGGTATCATCGCATATCACGGGTATCAGAGCTTTCGGCCCGGAGAAATCACGCCGGACACCTGCCACGAGATCGGCGTCGCGCTGGCACGGCAAATGTGGGGCAGCCGCTTCCAGGTGCTTGTCACGACCCATCTGGACAAAGACCATTTACACAATCATTTTTGCTTAAACTCCGTCTCCTTCGTGGACGGAAAGAAGTACAACTATTCCAAATCCGAGCGGCGCAGGATGATGGAGTTATCAGACGTACTCTGCAAGACATACGGTCTGTCTGTGATTCAGCAGCCCCACAAGGCTCCGTCCCGGCCGGTCTATCTGGATGAGAAGGACGGCAAGCCCACCCGGTACAACGTCTATCGAAAGGACGTGGAGGCTGCACTGGAGGGCAACTGCGTACCTCAGCATTTTGAGCGCTATCTGCGGCAGCTTGGGTACCAAACCGACTTCACCGGCGTCCACTGGAAGATCAAGCTGCCCCGGTATCAGCACTACACCCGGCTGGACACCCTGAACCCGGAATGGACCCGGGAGAATCTGATCCAACGCCTTGCCTGGAATCCGCTGGTCGTTACACACGGGGAAGTCACGCATTCTCCTTATCACACTCAGGAGAGCATCCGGGGATACCGCCCCCACGCCAAGCCAAGCCGGATCAAATGCCTGTACCTGTTCTGGTGCTACGAGCTGGGCATCCTGCCGAAGCACACAGACTACCGCCCCACCAGCCCATTCCTGCGAGAAGAGCTGCGAAAGCTGGATTGGTACATTGCGCAGATGGACTACTTGACAAAAACCGGCATTGAGACCATGGAGGAGCTGCAGGCGGACATTTCCCGCCTGGAAACCTCCCTGCAAGCCCTGTCTGCCCAGCGGCAGTCGCTTTACAACCAAATGCGCCGCGCGTCAGAAGATCGGATGGAAACTCTGCGGTCAGAGCGCGACAAGATCTCGGAGCAGATCGCCGCAGTCCGTAAGGAACTGAAAACGGCAAAAGCCGTGGAGGCAGGCAGCCTGCACATCCAGGAGACACTGGATCATGTAATCGACCGGGAGCGTGAGCTCCGGGTAAAGGAGAAGACGTCGCCGGAGAGAGGAATTGCACGATGAGAGAAGAAAGGAACGGAATGAAAGAGAATGTCGATATGAACAGATTGGCCAAGGAACGGGCTGCGGTTTCTCTTAAAAAGGACCCACCTCCGGAATGGCTGTTGGAGGGCAAAGTGAACGAGGTGGCCTTCTGCGAGGAGCTGCTGCAAGAGATACCTATGATTTGCTATAAGGGCAGCTTTTTCACCGTAGATGGACGAATCGGAGACGAGCGCAATCTCAAAAAGCAGATTTACGAGAAGCTCAAGCCATGGGTGAAGCAGGGGCTTTCCAAGAAAGTGGACGGACTGTTGGAGGTACTCCGGGCAGAGGCACACAGGGAAACGCTTCCGCTGACCCCGGATCGAATCCACCTTGCCAACGGTACCTTGTTTCTGAATGGGCATTTCACTGAGCGAAAGGAGTTCTGCCGCAACCGGCTTCCGGTCTGCTATGACCCGGACGCGCCGTCCCCGATGCGCTGGCTGTCCTTCACAGAGGAGTTGTTGGAGCCGGAGGATATTCTGACCCTACAGGAGTTCATGGGATACTGCCTGATCCCCACCACCAAGGCGCAGAAGATGCTGATGATCATCGGTCAGGGCGGCGAGGGCAAAAGCCGGATCGGTTCCGTTCTCCGGGCGCTCTTCGGAGAGAATATGGCAAACGGAAGTCTCGCCAAGGTGGAGACGAACCGTTTTGCCCGTGCCGATCTGGAGCACATGCTGGTCATGGTGGACGATGATATGAAGCTGGAGGCCCTGCCCCAGACCAACTACTTAAAGCTAATCATCACAGCGGATCTGCCCCTGGATCTGGAGAAAAAGAGCAAACAGAGCTACCAAGGTGAGCTCTGTGTCCGCTTTATCTGCTTCGGCAACGGGTCCATCAAGGCATTGTATGACCGCAGTCACGGCTTTTTCCGGCGGCAGATCATTCTGACTGCAAAGAGAAAAGACCCGGACCGAGTAGACGATCCGGATCTTGGGGACAAGCTGAAACAGGAAAAGGAGGGAATCCTCCTCTGGTGTCTGGAGGGGCTGCGGCGCTTGGAGGCGCAGAACTACAAGTTCACCATCAGCGCAAAGGCGCAGGAGAACGTGGCCCAGGCGATTTCTGACGGAAACAACATCGTGGACTTTTTGGCATCTTCAGGCTATATCGCCATTGTCCCCGGCGAGAGAGCAAGCACGAAAGCACTCTATGCCATCTATCAGATCTGGTGTGAGGACAACGCCGTAAAACCTTTGTCTGCTCGCTCATTCAGTCTGTATCTGGCAGAAAACGCGGACCGTTACGGTCTGGAGCCCAGCAACAGCATCCACATCACCGGCGGTAAACGGGTTCGGGGCTTTATCGGCATCAAGACGGTTTTGTGGGTGCCGGTTTGAAAAGAAGAAGTAATTCAAATCATCCGTACATCCGTACCAACGTACCGATGTCTTTGTACGGATGTACGCATGTACGGATGTTTTCAGTTGCTTTTGTATAGAGGAGGAATGCGTATGTTCAATCAGTATCCGGACATTCTGTCTGTGGACGATCTGCGTTCGGCGCTTGGCATTGGCCGCTCGAAGGCTTATGAGCTGGTGAGCACCGGGCAGATTGCTTTTTTCAAGATCGGAAACGCCATCCGGATTCCGAAAAATTCTTTACTTGATTATGTGAATCGCAACAGCTATAATGTAGCTGTTGCAAGTGAGCGCCCGACCTATGAAGGAGGTTATCAATGAAGGTAACGGGCAGCTTACAGGAAAAGAACGGGATCTACCATATGACCATCCGGGTTCCGGACATCAATGGGGTCCTGAAGCAAAAATCAAAATCCACCAAAATCAAAACCAAAGGCGCAAATCAGCGCGAGACGCGCGCCAACAAGATCAAGGCAGATCGGATGCTGGCACAATGGCTGGAGACTCTTTCCGCATCGGAGAGCTACGGCGGCGACCGGGACTTCATCATGGCCATCGAGGAATGGCTTGCGGAAAAGAAACGGACCATTCGCCCCGACTCCTATGAGTCCTATCAGTGTAACTACTACAAGCACATCAAGCCATATTTTGAACCGAAAAAGCTCCGAATCGAGGAGGTCACGCCCCGGATCATTCAGCGCTATGTCCGCGACAAGGAAGAAAGCGGACAGTCCCGCAAGAGTATCCGGAAGCATTTGGTAATCCTCAATGGAGTATTCAAGGAGGGCATCGCTCTCGGCGAGCTGACCTTCAATCCCTGCGCCAACGTGAAGGTCAAGGGGAAAGATGAGGAGCGCTTCGAGGGAACGGCCTACGAAATTCCCACGGCGAAGAAGCTGCTGAACGCTGTGAAGGGCGACCCTGTGGAGCCTGCGGTCTATCTGGGCCTGTTTCTCGGGCTTCGCCGCTCTGAAGTCGTAGGGCTGCGCTGGAAGGACGTGGACATGGAAAACGGGATCGTCCACATCCGCAATACCGTGGTGAAATTCAACACGGTCTCAGAACTGGAGAAGACCAAGAGCCGGGCCAGCAAGCGGGATCTGTACATGCCCAACGCCTTGAAGGAATATCTGCAGACGGTGTGGGATCGGCAGGAAGAAGAACGGCAACTGACCGGACGGGCGTATTCGGAGGACGAGCACATCTGCCAGTGGGCGGACGGTACCGTCTTTCAGCCGGATTATGTGAGCAGGCGCTTCGCCAAGCTGCTGGAAAAGAACCACCTACCGAAGATCCGCTTCCATGATCTGCGCCATACGGCCGGCAGTATGCTGGTCAACAGCGGCCACACCATTAAGCAGGTACAGGAATTTCTCGGCCATGAGAAAGCCTCCACCACCCTGGACATCTATTCCCATGTATCCTTGGAGGGAAAAAAGAACACGGCGGTGGCGATGGACGAGCTGCTGACCGGCAAAAGCGCATGAACCCGCCGCAACGATCTTGTTGGACGTTTTGTTGGATGCTCCATTTCCGGGCTGATTTCAGAGGGGCTGTTTTCCTCTGAAAAGTTAGAAAAATGCCCGAAATCTCACGATTTCGGGCATTTTCTTGGTGCGCGAGGCGGGAGTTGAACCCGCACGTCCGGAGTGGACACTAGAACCTG
>CALYTU010000045.1 GCA_945487445.1 uncultured Clostridia bacterium
TTCGGCGTGGAGCGTGCCGTGGCGGGGCTGAAATTCAGCTCCACTGCCGCCAAAAACCAGTTTGTGGCCGACCTCACCGCCAAGAAGCTGCCCCTGCAGGAGGGCAAGCTCCTGGGCCTGGACGATTACGTCAAGACTTACCGGGAGCAGGACCCCGGCGCGTTCGTGCCGGAAAACGACGAGAAGACCCCCGTGGCCGTCAAGGGCTGCAGCGGAGGCCCCACCCTGGGGAGCGACGCGGCCCTGCGCGCCGCCTTCGGCCTCCCCGCTGAGAAAAAATAACAAAGGAGCGATGAAAAAATGCCGAATAGCATCGAACTCGCCAAGACTTATGTCCCCATGCTGGATGAGGTCTATAAGCTGGCTTCTCTTACCTCCGACCTGGACGGCAATCCCGATCTGGTCCGCCAGGGCGCTAACGCCAATGAATTGATCATCCCCAAGATGAGCATGGACGGACTGGGCGACTACAGCCGCAACGGCGGCTACGTGAACGGCGACGTGACCTTGGTCAACGAAACCGTCACCTGCAACTTCGACCGCGGCCGCATGTTCAATGTGGACACGATGGACAACCTGGAGACTGCCGGGATCGCCTTCGGCCGGCTGGCCGGGGAATTCATCCGCACCAAGGTCGTCCCTGAGGTCGACGCCTTCCGCTTTGCGAAGTACGCCTCCGCCGCAGGCATCTCCAAGGTGACCACGCCTGCGACCCTGGCAGACGGCGCTGCCGTGGTGGCGGCCCTTCGGACCGGTGTCACGCAGATGGACGAAGATGAGGTTCCGCAGGATCAGCGCTACCTCTACATCACCCCGCTGCTGCATGGCTATATCGAGGACCTTGACACCACCAAGAGCCGCGAGATCATGAAGTATTTCTCCAAGGTGGTGAAGGTGCCGCAGACCCGGTTCTATACCGCCATCACCCAGAAGGACGGCAGCTCCGTCGGTCAGACCGGCGGCGGTTATGCCAAAGCGGACAACAGCCAGGAGTTCACCGCCACCACATCCCAGACTAACTTCACCGTTACGGCCAAGCCGGCCGCCTTGCAGAAGGTCACCGTGGACGGTACGGCTGTGACCACCGGCTTCACTTACACTGCCGCCACCGGCGTCCTCTCCTTCACCGCGGCGCCCGGCAATAACAAGGTTGTCAAGGTGATCTACAACAGCGGCGAGGAAATCAACTTCATGATCATCCATAAGCCCGCCCTGATCCAGTTCCAGAAGCACGTTGCTCCCAAGATCATCACCCCTGAGCAGAACCAGAACGCTGACGGCTACAAGTTCGGCTACCGGAATGTGGGAATTGCTGACGTTTACGAGAACAAGGCCGCCGGCATTTACCTGCATCACAAAGCGGTCTGAGCCGGGAGGCGCTTATGAAAACGGTCGCATACAGCTTCTACACCGACACCTATCACGGCGAGCTGGCCCAGGCCGATTTCGATAAGCACTCCTGGACCGCTGCGGCGGTGCTGGACGATCTGACCATGGGGCGGTCCGCTGGGACGCTGACCGAGAACGAGGCGTTGCGTTGCGACCTGGCCCTCTGCGCGATGATCGACGCCGCCGATCTGCATGATCAGGTCGGCGGCGTTACCGAGCAGAAGAACGATGGTGTCTCTGTCAGCTACGCGCCGGCGGAGGCCGGCAGGAGCAAAACGCAACGGATCCGCGACGCCGCCCTCCCGTATCTGGCTCAGACGAATCTGCTGTATCGGGGGGTGGACTGAATGAGGCTCTTGGGCTGCACGGAGACTGTCACTCTGGTCCGGCATATGCAGACTCCGGACGGAGATTCTTACAGATGCGAGACCATACAGGGCGTGAGCTGGTTCGAGCAAGCCGGCTCCGCCCTGTCAGCATCCAACGGAGAAGTACCACACACAGAGGTCACGGTCCGGATCCCTGCGGATGTATGCCCTCAACAGCTCCCTGCGCCTGGTGATTACCTTGTGAAAGGCACTGTGCCGGGAGGAACAAAGCCGACACCAGCCAACCTGAGTATTCTGGACTCTTTCCGGATCAATACCGTTGGCGATAACCGGCGGGTCTGCCTGCCGCATGTGGTGGTGAAAAGCGCATGAAAATTGAAGTGACTTCCAACCTCAATGTCAAAGCCGTTCTGAAACGAAAGGGGCTCGGGCCGGACAACGGGGCGCAGAAGTATTTGGCAGCTAGGGTCCGGCTCAGGTGCGATTCCTATGTCCCAAAACAGAGCGGTACGCTAAAGAACACCGCGCAGATCTCTGAAGACGGATCTTCGCTTTCCTACAGCCAGCCCTACGCGCATTATCAGTACCGCGGCATGGCAATGGCAGGCCGAGCGCCAAAGCACTACACCGGTCAGAAGCTCCGACACCGGGAGGCCCCCATGCGTGGTCCTTATTGGGACAAACGCATGATGGCCGATCACGGGGTCGACATAGAGGCGGACCTGGCCGCCTATCTGAACAGGGGGGATCAGCCTTGACCATCATCGAGGCCCTGCACAACTATTTTCGCACTGCACCGGTTTTCGACGGCCAACGCCTGGACATCGACTGCCTGCAGAGCGATCCGGAAAAGTTCAGCCTGGACAGCATCCCGGGAGAGCGGACCGTGAAGAAGTACATGGACGGCAGCTCTGTGCGCCGCCAGCTCTTTACGATCTCCTCCCGGGCGGCCTATGGGCCGGACCTGACGCAGCAGAAAGACAACCTGCGGTTCTTCAGCGATTTGGAGGCATGGATCGACGAGCGGGAAGCGCTGGGGCTGCTGCCCCAACTGGGCCCCCGGCGGTCCGCGCGGTCCCTGCGCGTGACCTCCACCGCCTACCCAATCGAGGTGGACGAAGGGCAGGGCACGTCCACCGCTCGCTATCAGATTCAGCTCGAACTGATTTATCTTCAAGAAATGTAAAACAGGAGGAATCCAAAATGAAACTATCCACCTACATGACCGCCGCGGCCGCGGCCGCGGCTTCCACCGGTGAACGGACGGGGCGTCAGATGGTCCTGGCGCTGGACTGCTCCGAGGACGGCGCCGCCAGTGTCGCCGATTATGCCGTCGTTGCGAACCATGTGGAGAAATACGGCGCGAGCCTGAATCCCAAGACTGCCGACAAGAGCTACATCGGCGAGGGAGACAGCACGCTGAAAATGTCCACGCAGCGTACCTTCGACATCACCGGCCAGCTGCTGCGCGGAGATGAGTTCCACGACTTTGTCAACAGTCACGCGATCAAGTTCGGTGTCGGCACAGTGGTCCAGCGCAGCTACGTCTATTTTGACCCCGGCACGCTCGGAGGCGAGAAGGGCATTGTGACGGTCATCGTCAACAAGGATGGCGACGCCGCGGCCTCCGATCCCGCCGACATTGATGTGCGCCTGGCCGCCTGCGGCATGCCGGAGGAGTATACCTACACGCCCACAGTAGCGTCTTCTAACGGCTGAGGTGGACGGCATGGCAAAGTTTTTTCAGTTTGGAACCAGAAACGTAGAAATCCGTTTCTTTGATGCCGATCCGATCACTGTGCGGCTGACGATCTCCGATGAGACGGATCTCCGATTCGCCAAGGGAGCCGAGCTCCTTCGCCGGGGTACAGAATCCGGCGACATCGAGGAGCGCAAGCGGCTCTGGACCGAAGCCGTCGAAGCGCTGATCGGCACGGAGAACTGCCAGAGCATCCTGGCAAGGTCTCCTGAGAAGGATTCCTTCGCCCTGGCGGAGCTCTACCGCTGGATCGTGGATGCCTATGCCGGCGCTAAGGTAAAAAACCTTTCCGCCTCTGCTCGCTGACAGAGGCAAACCCATGGATGCCGCCGGACGGCGTGGAGGTGAACGGCGAGCCCTTCCGGATCAACACGGATTTCCGCGCCGGTGTTGCCTACATCTCCGCGCTGCTCCGCGGCGAGCCAATTCACGTGGAAAACGCGTTGCGGCTGTTTTTTCCGGAGCGCAGACCACGCGATGAAAAAGCCGCGCTGGCGGCAATCAGCGATTTTCTCCGCTGCGGCGAGGCCAACGGGGCCGGGGAAGAGACGGAAGACACGGAGGCAAGGCGAAAACCGCCTCCGTACAGTCTCCTGACCGACGCACAGGCCATTCAGGCGGAGTTCCAGCGGCGGTACGGCATTGACCTTGCCCACGTGGAAATGCACTGGTGGCGGTTCTCGGCCCTTCTGCGGGGCTTGATTGCCCACAGCTTTTCCGAGCGGGTCAAGTACCGGCTCGCAGACGTGGGACAGATCCGGGACCCGCACACGCGGCGGTACTGGCAGGAGATGCAGCAGCTCTATGCGCTGGACGAGCGGGGCGAGCCGGTGCGCCGGCCGCAGACTCTGGAGGAATACAACGAAATGCTTCTAGCCCAGGCCAGAGGGGAAAGGTGGTGAGCAAATGGCCGATGGAACCGTAACCATCAAAATCAAAGTTGACGGGAAGGAGGTCGAAGCCCAACTAAGCGGCGTGGAACGTCAGATTGACAGGACCGCCGAGAAAGCTTCTGACGCCGGGGAATCCACCCAGCGTGACGCCAAGGCGCTTGGGCTTGCCCTGGGGACCATAACGGCTTCCCTCGTGGCTGCCGGGCTCAAGGCCTATGAGTTTTCTTCGCAGTTCAACGCAGCCTTTGCCAAGACGCAGACCATCATGGATCAAAACGTCATGGCAGCCGAGGATATGCGTGCCGAGGTGCTGCGCCTGTCCAAAGACAGCGCCATGGCCGCCGAGGACGTCTCAGAGGCGGTCTATCAGGCAATCTCCGGCTCTGTCGATACTGCTGACGCCGTTGCCTTTGTGGATAAGGCAAATAAGCTGGCTGTCGCCGGCTTCACATCTCTGACCAATTCCACGGACGTATTGACCACGGCGCTTAACTCCTATCATCTCAGCGCGGACAAGGTCGACGGGATTTCCAACGTGCTGATCCGGACCCAGAACCTCGGCAAGACCTCTGTGGATGAGCTTTCGAGCTCCATGGGTAAGGCCATAGCCACAGGATCGGCCTACAATGTCAATCTGGAAAACCTCTCCACCGCCTATGTGGAGCTGACCAAGTCCGGTATCGCTACCGCCGAATCCACGACCTACATCAACTCGATGATCAACGAGCTGGGCGACGCAGGCAAGACAGTCGGCAAGATTCTGCAGGAAAGGACGGGCAAGTCCTTCGGCCAGCTCATGCAGGACGGCTCCAGCCTTGCCGACGTGCTGCAGATTCTGCTCGACAGCGTGGACGGCAACGCCGAGGCCCTCATGGGGCTCTGGGGCTCTCAGGAGGCAGGCAAGGCGGCCAACGCCATTATCTCCCAAAGCGTGAGGGACTTTAACCAGGTCCTGGCGCAAATGAACGCCGAAATGGCCGGTACGACCGGCACCACGGAGCAGGCCTATGAGACCATGACCTCCACCTCGGAGTTCATCGACCGGAGACTGAACAACAGCGTCAAGAACCTGGCCATTGCGTATGGCGACATGCTCGCTCCGCCAATGGATGCTATCAAGACTTTGAGCGCGGATATCCTCGAGGGCCTCACCGATCTGATCCAGAAAAGCCCTGTTGCCGCGTCGGCTATCGCCGCGGTCTCTACGGGTGTCGTGGTCCTGGCCGGCGGCTTGACGGCGCTGATGATCATCGAGAAGGTCAGGGAGGCTTTTGGCGGCTTCAACGCCTTATTGACAGCAAGCCCTGTATTGATCGCTGTTGCAGGCGTTTCCGCCCTGGCTATGGGCATCGCAGCCCTGGTGACCTCCACAAAAGACGAAAACAAAGCCCTGGAGGAATTCAACCAGAAGCTGGACGACATCGACGGCTCCTTCCACACAGAGCTTGCAACCGTAGAGGTGGCCGGCGAGCAGGCGGGCGGCTACATTGACCGCCTGGAGGAACTGGAAGAGGCCGGACTGAAGACCACGGAGCAGCAGGAGGAATATCACGAGATCCTGGTCAAGCTGACGGAGACTGTCCCGGAGCTGTCCGACTTGATCGACCTGGAGACAGATACAATCAAGGGCGGCACAAAAGCCCTTCGGGAAAACACAGAAGCCTGGGTCAAGAACGCCAAGGAGCAGGCTTATCAGAAATACCTGGCCGACCTGACCGAGGCGCATACCAAGGCCTTGATTGATCAGAAGAAGGCTGAAATAGAATTGAGAAAGGCCAAGGAGAAGAAAGCGGAACAAGAATTGCGTAACGGCGAACTAATAGAAAAGCTCAATCGCCTTTATGCCGAAGCCCGTGAGAAGGCCGCCGACTACAACAACACACACGAAGACTTTCGTCCATTTACAGATTTCCTGGACGTTCAAGCGGTGAACGAAGTAAGATCAGAGATAGATGCGTTCGGCGATGAAATGGATGAGACGGATAAGGCCATAGTACAGTCGGAAGAAGACTTGGCTGACGCGAATGAGACTGTCGCTGCGGCAGAAGAACCGCTTAATCAGGCCAAGGAGGCAATCAATGAACTGACTGAGGCCGAAAACGAGGCCGGTGATGCTGTCGGTGCGGCGTCCGGCGCGATTTTGGTCGCCACTCCCGTCATTGCTGAGGCCGGGAAAACCGCGGCGGAAACCGCCTCCAAAATCTCCGGCATTCAGGAAAAAACACCGGAAATCACCGACAGCATCCAGTCCTGGGCCGACAAATACGGGGAGCTGTACAAGGCCGCCAAGGAATCCCTCGAAAATCAGTTCAAGCTTTGGGAAGAGGTCGAGAAGGTTACGGCGGTTTCTGTCAAGGACGCGAACAAAGGAATCCAATCTCAGATTGACTACTGGCATCGTTACAATGACGACCTGAACACGATCAAAGACAGCGGCATCGCCGGAATGGATCTTCTCTACAAGCACATCTCAGACGGTTCTACGGATTCCGTTGCAATGGCCGCCGGCATCGCGGCCGCCATCCGGGATGACAATCAGCCCGCCGTGGAGGAAATGATTGAGCTGTATAAGGACCTCGACGAAGCGCAGGGCGATACCCGTGATTCTATGTTTGAGATGCAGGCCGACATGGACGCGGCACTGGAAGAGCTTACGAAATCCGTTGACAATGCAATCGGAGACATGGAACTGCCGGACGAAGCCTGGACTGCGGCGCACAACACGATTCTGGCCTACGCCCGCGGCCTGATTGACGGCACAGGCAGCGCGGAAAATGCGGCGCAGTCGGTGGTTAACGCAACGACCCGCGTCCTGAACGGGGGAAAACCGTCGAGCAAGAAGAAAAACCGAGCACGCAAGGTAACGGACGACTACGCAAACTACTACGCCTCCGGCACAAACTACGCGACGGCCGGTCTTGCCCTGGTAGGCGAGGAAGGCCCGGAACTGGTATACCTCAGGGGCGGCGAGCGAATTTTGAATGCTGAGGAAACAAGGAGTGTGCTGCGCGGTCTGTACGACGTGCCGGCAACATCCAGCTATTCCGGACCTGCGGCCCCTGCCGCTGTCGGAGGCGGTCCTGCGGAAGCAAAGACCGTCACCGTTGTGGTGCCGGTGGAGCTGGACGGTCGTGAGCTGGCTCGGGTTACTGCCCAGACTATGGGAGAGGAGATGCTATTCAATGGCTATTAACGAGCTTGTGCAGGCTGTGGTCAGCCCTGCTGTAACTGTGGGTGGACATCTGCTGTCTGACTTCTATGCGAAGATGCAGGCGTCACCGTCATTTGTGCGTCAGCGCGAGGTGGAGACCTTCCAGGGGCGGCAGCGATCCACAATGCTGCTGCTCCAGAACCTCAACAAAAGCCTGATCATGCGGTGCAAGATCGACTATTTCGGCACCGCAATTCAGCGCGCTGCAGGGCAGTCGGAATTCGAAGCGCTGTTCCAGTCTTCCGAGCCGGTGGTCATAGACATTATGGACGGATTCTGGTATAACGCTGTGCTGCTGTCGGCTTCGGAGAGTGTATCCAGCTATCAGTATATTACGACTGTCTCCTATCAGTTCCGCGTCACCCGCCATAAGCCGGCTGTGACAGAAGAACTGGAAATGACCGAGGTCATCAAATGTAGCAGCAATGTTGATCGCACAGACTGTGTCATCACGGTTGCAGCGGGATTCATGGATGGATCTGATCTTACGTTAACACTGAACGAGTATTCCTGGACAATTCACGGCATCGATAACCCGAACGATGAACAGATCGTATTAGACGGCATTCACAAGGTTTTCAAAATCGGCACTCAAAACGCGGCCCAGAAAATAATCTGGACGGATTTTCCGTATCTGGTGCCAGGCGATAACACAATTTCAGTAGTGGTAAACGGTATTCCTTTGGAAGGCATATACGGTTCCGTTGAGTATATTCCGACTTTTGTTTAGGGGGCTGAGGAAAATATGCTGGTGTTAACAAGCGGCGAGGTAGTCCAGCGCGACGACTACGCGATTCGCCACCTGAGCAATGGCTTGGATGAGCTGACATTTGAGCTCAATCCATCCGATGGATTGTATCGACTGATGCAGGAGGGCAAAACGCAGATCAGAGAGACAATAGAGGATCAGACCTATCTTGTCTCGAAAATCAACAGCGTCGGAAGCAGCACGCAGATCACCTGCCGGCTGGATCTGTCAGATTGGCAGAAGTCCCTGCTCATCAACACAGAAGACCTTAATTCGCCGGGTTTTTCGCATACGCTGCATGAGGTTAACATGCTCTCTCGCATCATGAATGCCTCGGGGCTGTCCGGCTGGACTAAGACCAATCAAGTGCAAACACATGTAACGCGCAGCATGCGAATGGACGGTCCGACGCCCCTGGAAGCGGCGCTGCAGCTGCAGAAGACTTTCGGCTGCGCCCTGCGATTTCAGACAGCGAAAAAGAAGGTCACAATCCTTTATCCGGATGAGCGTCCGCTGTCCAACAGTTATGCCTTGCAGACGGTCAATCTTCGCAAAAAGCCGGAGTATAAAGGCCGCAGCACCGAGCTGATCACGCGGCTCTACCCGATCGGCAAGGACGGCCTGGGCATTGCGTCCGTCAATAATGGGGTTGCCTATGTAGAGGACCACACCTACTCTGATGCGGTTGTCTGCGCGCTTTGGCGAGACGCCAGGTACACAGACGCCGCAAGCCTGAAGCGCGACGCGCTGGCCCGTCTGAAGGCTGCATCAAAGCCTGTGCGTAGCTGGAAGCTGGATGTAGTCGATCTCAACCGGCTTGATCCGGTCCAGTGGCCGGATATTGGAATGCAAATCTGGACACGGATTCTGCTGCTGGACAGCTCGCGCGAATCCCGTGAGACGGTTCAGGTGGTCTCGGATGTCGTGTATCCGTATTATCCGGAGAAAAACCAGATCACAGTGTCGACCGGGATCGAGACACTGCAGGAAGCTGTGGCCAGAACGACGCAGGCGCTGAACGATCCAAACGGAGAGCTCTGGGCACAAATCAATGCAAGAAGCTGAATCAAAAAACATGAGAGGAGATACGATAATGGCAATCCTTCGATCTGAACCGCACGGGCTGTGCAATTCGAGCGACACCCGATCGACGTATGACGCGATCGTGGAAAACATTGAAGACTTAAGCGATGGTGAAACCGGCGGCTGGTCTGCCGGCTCTATGGCCTTCGTACAAAGCACCGGTGAGATCCATGTTAAGGGCGCAAACGAAACCTGGTCGAGAATCACGCCTGACTGATGACAGAAGGGGAACGGTATGAACCTGCTGAAACATTGCATCTGGTCGAGAATCAACGCTTCCGGGTCCGGCTCCGGGGGCGGAACTGTTATGACAGTCTCCTGGCACCAATGCCCGGAGGCTGTTCGGCGTTATCTGGCAGGCGTGGATTATAACGGTACTGCCTATACCGAGACGGAGATTACGGACTATGCGCCGACACCGGCTGTTCCGGCGGCCAACACTAAGCCGATCGGCAAGACAGTGGACGGCGTGACCTACTACAACAACGTGCCCGGGACGGCTGCCTCGTTCGCCTCCGAGAACATGGCGGGCGCAGTTAGCGCCAGAATCTGCGTTGCCTATGAGGACATTGACAACATTGTAATCACAAAAGGAGGGGTAGCATGAACCTCATGCAGGCGCTGTTAACGGCGCTGATCAACGGCCCGGGCGGCAGCGGTGACGTCACTCCTGACGCTGTTGTGGCTGCAACAGAGCAGATGTCGGACGCGCAGAAAGCTCAGACCCGGACGAATCTCGGTGCTGTGTCGACATCTATAATGGGGGCAGTTTACACGCGTCTGGAAGAGCTAGAGGCGGCAGCAACCTCTACAGAAAGCGTCAGCGGTACAACTCCAACCATCACGCCCGAAGCCAATACCGTCTACCAGTGCGGCGAGCTGACAAGCCTGACGATCAGCAATCCTCCGGCGACAGGCAAGTATAGCATCGTGTTCTACTCCGGCGCAACGCCGACCACGACTGTAGGCATCGAGAATTTCGCCGCCGAGGCGAACAAAAGGTTCAAAATCACGGTGGAGGACAACTACGCCACCTACGATTCGTGGCCTTATACGCCGACATAAGGGGGTACGGATATGCCGAATAATATTATCATGGCTGATGCGAAGAAAGGTATAATTTCCGGCAAAGTGAGTACGGAAGAGATTGGAACGGAAATCCATATTCCTGAGCTTGTTGGTGTTGCGTTTAACCGTCTGCTGGTAAAAGTCTCTGGTGATTTGAGTAACGGGTTGCAAGGGGTAAAGGTTACGCTTGTTGTCTTTATCGACACAACAGACCCGGTTAATTGTTTCTCCATTGGTACAAACAGTGCCGGGACTGCAATTAGTAGTCCTTCATCGACATCCGCAAGCATTGTTTTTTCAAACGGGACTCTGAGGTACACGACTGGCTATACTAAATTCGCCGCAACCACATATGAATACTACGCTTGGGAGGGGTAGGAAATGAGATATGCCAAATTGATTGAAGGGCAGCCTGTCTTCGCTCCGAACCCTATCCATATCAATGATCTGTGGGTTGGAAACCCCACGCCAGAAATGCTGACCGAAGAGGGGTACAAGC
>CALYTU010000046.1 GCA_945487445.1 uncultured Clostridia bacterium
TCTCCGGCACGATCCGCAGGGCCCCACCGGGGCCCTGGCGCGAAACGCGCTGACGAAGCCGAAGAATCCGTTCTTTCCTCCTCCCCCGTCATTCTGAACGAAGTGAAGAATCCGTCCCTCCTGCCGCCCGCAGGTATGCTCCGGCCTTGCAGCGACAACAGAGGGGCTGAACGGTTGCCCTCAATTCACCGGTTCGATCCTCCGAGCCATGAAAAAATCCTTTACAATTCCCTGGGCTTGTGCTATAATACATAGGTTAAAATGTACAATTCTGTAAAAAATCTGTTTTAAATGTGCGGATTCGACAGGGTTTTTACAATACAAGGAGTAGAATCCATGATAAAGTACGTGATCCACGGTGGCAGACCACTCTCCGGCAAGGTCATGATTTCCGGCGCCAAAAACGCGGCCGTTGGCATTTTGCCCGCGACGCTGCTGGTCAAGGGTGTATGCCGCATTGAGAACGTCCCCGATATTTCCGACATCCGGCTGCTGCTGCAAATTCTCGACGAGATGGGCGCTTCCATCCGCCGTCTGAGTCCTAACACGCTGGAGATCGACTGCACGCATGTACGCGACGCTGTGGCGCCTCCAGAGCTGGTCCGGCGCATCCGCGCTTCCTACTACCTGATCGGCGCGCAGCTCGGCCGCTTCGGCCACGCCACTGTGGCCCTGCCCGGCGGCTGCAACTTCGGCCCCCGGCCCATCGACCAGCACATCAAGGGCTTTGAGGCCATCGGCGCCGAGGTGGAGCTCACCGGCGGCAATGTCGTTGCCCGCGCGCCGGAGACAGGTCTGCAGGGTGCGCGCGTCAATCTAGACGTGGTCAGCGTCGGCGCAACCATGAATATCATGATCGGCGCGGTGCTCGCCAACGGCACCACTTGGATCGAGAACGCAGCCAAGGAGCCCCACATTGTCGACCTGGCCAACTTTCTCAACGCTATGGGGGCGAAGGTCTCCGGAGCCGGCACCGACATTATCCGTATTCGCGGAGTCAAGGCCCTGCACGGCGGCACCTACTCCATCATCCCCGATCAGATTGAGGCCGGGACCTACATGGCCGCTGCGGCGGCCGTTGGCGGCGATGTTCTGATCCAGAACGTCATCCCGAAACATATGGAATCCATTACCGCCAAGCTGCGCGAGATGGGCGCCCGTGTCACTGAATACGAGGACGCCATTTGCGTGATCCGGACGGGAAAGCTGCGCCGCGCCAATGTGAAGACGATGGCCTATCCCGGATTCCCCACGGATATGCAGTCGCAGGTGGCGGTCTGCATGGCGCTTGCCAAGGGGACAAGCATCATCACCGAGGGCATTTACGATACGCGTTTCCGCTACTGCGCGGAGCTCAACCGCATGGGCGCGCAGATCCAGGTTGACACCAAGGTTGCCGTCATTGACGGCGTGGAACAGCTCCACGGCTGCGTGGTCAAGGCCTGTGACCTGCGCGCGGGCGCGGCCATGGTAATTGCGGGCCTTGCGGCCGACGGCACAACAACCGTCGAGGACGTTCATTTTATCGAGCGCGGCTATGAGTGCATGATCGAAAAGCTGCGCAGGCTCGGGGCGGATATCACCCGGATCGAAACGCCGGAAACGGACCACGCTCGGAACGCCGGTTAGGCAAAAATACGGGAAGCCGCCTGCGGGGCGGCTTCCCGTATCCCTGCCGCATGCAGTCAATCACGAAAAACGGAGAAAGAACAGGAGGAACTCCAGATGGAATGGGATTTGGATCGTTATTTGGACGAATCCGACCGGACGCCGAAGCCCCGGCAGTCCGGCGGCGCGGCCGCTGCGCGGAGCCGTTCGTCCGGACCGGCGCGGGGGAACTCCCGCGCATCGCAGACCGGCCAAAAGTCCCGGCGCCGCCGCGTCGGTTCCCTGCCCCCCTGGGTGCTGGTGTTTGGCTGTCTGATTTTCTATGCCTTCTTCTTCCATGTCTGGACGGAGGATCAATTTTCTGTCGGACGGTTCTTGACGCTGGCTGTGCTTTCCGTTTCCTTTTCCCTGCTCTCCTCGCTGATGGGGACCGTGGGCAAAAAGCGGAAGCTGCAAACCGTCCTTGCCACGGTGACGGTGATCTTCTGGGGCGTCATGTATCTGACGGAGTATTTTATTCTGGACTCCTTTAAGAACTTCTACACCCTGGGCGGGATGCTGACCGGCGCGGGCAACGCGGGGCAGGAGGATTTCGCGGGCCGCACCTTCGACCTGGTGCTGAAAAACTTCTGGCGGATTCTCATTTTTGCCCTGCCCATCGCGGCCTGGTTCCTGGCAAACCGTTTTCTGCGTCTGCCCCGGATCCTGACCCGCGGCGTTCGCCGCTATCTTGCCGTGGGCGGCGTGTGCCTGCTGCTGGTGGGTCTGTTTTTTGCCGCTGTGATCTCCCCGGACAGACAGAAGATGGGAGAGGCCTACGACTTCACAGCGGCGGTCCACAGCTTCGGCCTGCCCGTGGGCTTCGCCCTGGACACGTTCCAGAGCGGCAGCGGCGGCTTCGAACTGGATGATCCCGTTTTTACCCTGCCGCCCCAGACCACCGGCGCGGCTTCCACGACGCAGACCCAGCCCCCTGTGCAGACCGACACCAACGGCGATACCGTTGCGAACTCCAACGGGAGCACAGAAGTGACGGAACCCCCCGCGCCGCCCCAAAAGCCCTACAATATGCTGAACATCGACTTTGACGCGATCATCAGCAGCGCCGAATCCGACAGCGTCAAGGACGTGGCGCGCTACGTCAGCACGCTGGCGCCCAGCAAGACCAATGAAATGACCGGCATGTTCGAGGGAAAGAACCTCATTCTGATCACCGCCGAGGCCTTCTCCGCGGAGTTCATCTCGGAGGAGCTGACGCCCACCCTCTACCGCATGGTGCACAAGGGAATCTATTTCAGCGATTACTACCAGCCTGCCTGGGGCGGCAGTACCTCTTCGGGCGAGTTCTCCGTGATGACCGGCATCGACCCCGCCAGGGGCGTCAACTCCATCAAGAACACCATCGGCAAGAACATGGGCGTCACCATCGGCAACCAGCTCAAGCGCCTGGGCTACTTTACCCGCGCCTATCACAACCACAGCTATGACTATTATGGGCGCAACAAGACCCATGAGAATCTAGGCTATGAGAAGTTCATCGGTGTCGGCAACGGCATGGAGGTCACAAAGGCCTGGCCCGAGAGCGATAAGGAGATGATCGACTTCACGGTGCCTCAGTATATCGACCATCAGCCCTTCAGCGTCTACTATATGACCGTCTCCGGCCACGGGGCCTATTCCTGGGTCGGCAACAAGCAGTCCGCGCGACACAAGGAGGAAGTCCAAAATCTGCCCTATTCCGACACCGTGAAGGCCTACATCGCCTGCAATCTGGAGGTGGAGCTGGCCATGGAGTCCCTGCTGAACCAGCTGGAGACAGCCGGAATCGCGGATGATACGCTGGTGGTTCTGACCGCCGACCACTATCCCTATTGCCTGACCAAGAGTGACGCCTGGTACACAGACAAGGACTATCTCTCCGAGTATTTCGGCTTCGAGGTCAAGGACTGCTTCGGCCAGGATCACAACTGCCTGATTATGTGGAGCGGCTGCCTGGAGGACAAGAACCTTGTGGTCGACACGCCGACCTTCAGCCTCGATATTGTTCCCACCCTCTGCAACCTTTTCGGCGTGGAGTACGACTCCCGCCTGGTGGTTGGCCGCGATGTATTCTCAGATCAGGAGCCGCTGGTATTCTGGCCCGATCACAGCTGGAAGACCGACAAGGGCCAGTGGGACGCTTCCAAGAGCAGCGGCAGCGAATTTACACCCGCCGCCGGCGCCGAGGTCACGGACGAGTATCTCCAGCGCATCCGCAAGACCGTGAGCAACAAGATCAATTACAGCTATCAGATCCTCGATATGGATTTCTTCAAGCTGATCTATCAGTAAGATAACAGACAAACAGGCAAACAGGCAATCGGATACGCGAAGTAAGGTGAGCTTCGTCGTACGCCGGTTGCCTGTTTGTCGAATTGCTTCACTCCGGGTATCTGTTCACTATCCTGTCATTTCGAGGCGATTCATCGCCGAGAAATCCGTATTATCTACGCAAAAAGGAACGGATTTCTCACTTCGTTCGAAATGACAGATGGGGCTACTGAATAGATACCACTCCGGTTGCCTACATCATGTCTCTGAGCGCCTGTCTGTGCAGCTTCCCGTTGGGGTTCAGGGGGAGGCGGTCCAGAATATGGACCCTGGCGGGGAGCATGTAGTCCGAGAGCAGAGGGCGCAGCTGGCTCTGGAGGGCCTTGCCGTCCAGCTCGTATCCGACGGTGAGCTGGCAGAAGAGCTCGATCCGCTTCTTTCTGTCGTTGTACAGGCAGCAGCACCGATCCACGGCCGGGAGGGTGTCCGCCACCGTCTCAATCTCTCCCAACTCGATCCGGCGGCCCATGTGTTTGATCTGGAAGTCCTTCCGCGAGAGGAAGACCAGGTTGCCGTCCTCATCGTACTGCGCCAGATCCCCTGACCGCAAAACGCGGGCCCGGCTGCCGTCGGGTAGGTCTTCCACCGTGAAGACGGCGGCGGTCTTTTCCGGGTCGCCGAAGTATTCCAGCGCCAGAGCAGGACCGGCGATCCAAACCTCGCCCTGCCTGTCCGGCCCGGTGACGAAGTCTGTATCGCAGTGGAGCCAGACCTTGCAGTTTGGCAGGGGCTTTCCCATGGGTAGCGTCGCGGGCAGGGTCCCCGCGGGAATCTCATAGGCGCAGCAAACCCCCGCCAGCTCCGAAGAGCCGTAGAGGTTTACATAATGCAAATCCGGCAGGGTGGTGAGCCACTTGTGGAGCTGCTTGATGGGGAAGGGCTCGCCCACGAAAAAGACGTGGCGCAGGGTCTCGGGAAGAATTTGTCGGAAGGTGTTGAGCTGGGTCACGATGGACAGGGCGGTGGGAACCCAGCAGAGATAGGAGATTCGCCGTTCATTCAGATATTCCAGCAGCCGCACCGGGAAAATGAACTTCTCGGCGGGAATGACCTCTAAAGTTGCCCCGGCGCATGCCATATAATAGATGTCCTTGGCGGCAGCGTCAAAGAAGAAGGGTGTCTGGTTGCCGATAATCTCGGTCCCCGTCAGGCCGAACCGGTCCAGGAAGGCGGCGATGAAGCTGGCCATTGCCCCGTGACTTTTCAGGACGCCCTTGGGCTTGCCGGTGGAGCCGGAGGTATAGACCATGTAGAGCGGCGCGTCGTCCGCTGCCTCGGGCAGGGCGACAGGCTCCGGGGCGGCGTCAGCCGGGGTCAGCAGGCAGCCGCGGAACCCCGCCGCGCGCAGAACGGCCTCATCCCCGGCCGTGCCGAGGACCAGCCGGATTCCGGCGTCCTGCAGGATCGTCTGCAGCTTTTGGGCGGGCAGGTCGGGGTCCAGCGGCACATAGCAGCAGCCTCCGTAGACGGCGGCGAAGAACAGGGCGGCGGTATCCGCCCCGCGGCGGACCAGCACCCCCACCCGCCCTCCGTGGGGCTGTCGGTTCTGTATGGCCGCGCCCAGGCAGGCAGCGGCCCGCCGCAAGGCGGCGAAGGAATAGCTGCGACCCTCGTCGGCCACAGCGGTCTTTTCGGGTTGGGAGACGGCAAGCGCTTCCAGTTTCATCAGGATGTTCATGGCATCCTCCCTTGTAGATTTGGCAATCTTTGATTCCGATGATTGGTTTGACGCAGCACACACGCCGTAGGGCGGCCAGACCCCTGGCCGCCTTCAGTTTGCGCATCGACTTTTCGGCAAAAAACCGCCAGGTTTGCGATCACGTTTTCTGATATAATCATTGCGGCGGCCAGAGGTCAGGCCGCCCTACGCATGGAAAGCGGATCATAAATCAGATTGAAAAACTGTACGCATCTTATTTTACCGCATAATCTGAAGAAGTCAAGACAGGATTCTGAAGACCGTGTTGACAATCGCGCACAGGAGCATTCCAACGGCGGTTGGAAGCAGAATGGAGCAGAGCGTCCATTTCGCGCGTTTTGTCTCATGCCAGACGGTCAGGACGGTGGTGGAGCAGGGCCAATGGAACATGGTGAACAGGGCGGCGCAGAGTGCGGTCCGCGCCGGCGCGCCGCCGACGGCCAGCAGGGCGGGCAGGGCGGCCTCTCCTGTCCCGGCGATCAGCAAAGCCAGGGGCAAGAGAAGTTCATTGGCCGGGAAACTCAGAACGAAGGCCAGAAGCAGCGTTCCCGTCAGGCCCAGCAGGGCCGCAAAGGGGTCCATGCCCCGGGCCAGGACGGCCAGCATGGGCTCGCCGCCCACCTGCAGGCGACCCAGCAGCCAGATCAGCGCGCCGGCCGGCGCGGCCACGGTGACGGCCCGGCCGAGGACCTTGAGCGTCCGGTCCAAAACCGAGCGAACCAGGATCTGGCCAAGCCGGGGCCGCCGGAAGGGCGGAAGCTCGAGGATGAATGTGCCGTCCCGCCCCCGCAGGAGCGTTTTGCGCAGCAGGGCCGTGACCGCCAGCGTGACCGCGCCGGAGAGGACCATACAAGCCGTCAGCACCCCTGCCGTGGCAAGGGCGGACAGGGACCCGGACCGTCCCAGTAAAATTCCGGCCAGCAGGATGAGCGAGGGAAACCGGCCGTTGCAGGGGACCAGGGCATTTGTCAGGATTGCGGCAAGCCGTTCCTTTTCATTGGGAATGATCCTGCATCCGGTGACGCCCACGGCGTTGCAGCCGCAGCCCATGCACATGCAGAGGCCCTGCCGCCCGCAGGAGCCGCAGGCCGCGAAAGGACGGTCTAAAAGCAGGGCTGCCCGGGGCAGAAAGCCAAGATCCTCCAGCAGAGAAAAGAGCGGGAAGAAAATGGCCATCGGCGGGAGCATGACGGCCACCACCTTTGCCGTGGTGCCGTAGATTCCGTCCAGCAGCAGGCCGCGGACTGTTGGCGACGCGCCTGCCAGCAGGACGCTGAGCCGCGCCCCAAGGCGGTCGAGACCCCGTTCGAGCAGGGCCGAGGGCAGGTTCGCGCCCCGGACGGTCAGATAAAACGTGGCGAACAGGAGCAGCAGAACGGTGGGCCAGGCGGTCCATTTGCCCAGCAGGAGTCGGTCCCAGTCCCGCCGGGAGCGGGGTTGTGAGAGGGTGACGGTTTTTGCCAGGTCCGAGGCCATCTGCATCGGAGCACCGGCCCCATCCGCACTTTGGTCCGAAGCTTGCCTTGCGGGACCGGCCATGGCTGCAACGGCAATAACCCGGCGCAGTGCCTCAACTGACTTTTTCCGATCCGCCCGGGTGGGGACTACGGGGGCATCAAACGCGGCGCTCAGGGCGTCACAGTCGATCCGCAGCCCGAGGCGCTCCGCCTCATCCATCAGATTCAGGCAGATCACAAGCCGGGGATGCCGGGGCCGGAGCTCCAGCGCCAGGGCCAGCGTCCGCTCGAGAGCCGTGGCGTCCAGGATCACCACCAGAACATCGGGACGGTTGGCATCGAGATAGTCTGCAGCCACCCGCTCCTCCGGCGTCCCGCCCTCGAGCGAATAGACCCCCGGCAGATCCACGGCCTCATAGGTTTCCCCCTCCAGGGTCCAACGCCCCCTGGCGGGGCCGACGGTCTTACCGGTCCAGTTGCCGGTGTGCTGCCGAAGTCCAGTCAGGACGTTGAATACCGTAGATTTTCCCACATTCGGATTACCCGCCAGGGCCACCGTCACTGCCATTCATCTTCCCCTCCGAACAAGTTTCCTGTTTCTGTTTCCAGTTTTCTGATTTCCACCTGGGCGGCGTCCCGCCGCCGGATCGCAATGTCCGTTCCCCGGAAGCGATAAACAGTCGGGTCCCCCAGGGGGCTCCGGCGGAGGCAGCGGAGCTCTGTGCCGGGGATGAGCCCCAGCCGCCGCAGGCTCCCCGCCCGATCGGGTTCCAGACCCAGCCGGAGCACGGTCCCCTGCTCTCCCTCCTGTAATGCGGCCAGTCGGATCTCCATCGGCCATCCCCCCTTTGGACCATTCTATTCCGGTCCCGAACGGGAGGTTCCGTAGATTTTGCTGGATTTTTGAGAAAACAGCCCTTTTCCGCGTTGCAATTTCAAGGGAAATCTGCTAAAAATAATGATAAGCGTACTCAGATCTATGGAAACGGCCAGGACACCTAAAAAGATTGAAAAATGTTCCGAGCAGAAATTGCGCCAGACGAGGCGGAGGACGCAGGCGGGCTTGACGCCCGGCAAGGACGACAACGAAGTATGGCACATTTTCTGCCGGAACAGATGAAAGGTTTCTATGGGAGCTTAGTATGAAACATGAAAAGGAACGCCATTCAGATGCTTGCGTCTGAATGGCGTTCTGTATGGCTGATCATTTCGGTTATCGGAAGCAGGAAACGGGCCGTGGGGACGGACAAGCAATCATTGTCCCAACCCGTTTATAATAAAACATTCCCAGTATCTGTTCAGTATCCTGTCATTTCGAGGCGATTCATCGCCGAGAAATCCGTATTATCTACGCAAAAAGGAACGGATTTCTCACTTCGTTCGAAATGACAGATGGGGCTACTGAATAGATACCATTCCCACTGTCTGGCGGCTGGATGGCCCGTCAGGGCCGCTTTTTGACCGCGTTTAACAGGATGTACACGCCCAGCAGGACCAGAACGGTGCCGATGAGGATGCCGTACATGGTGGGGATTCCGACCCGCTCGCCGAAGAAATACAGATTGCAGTCCAGGGAATCCCGGAGGGATTCGATCTCCGCAGCCGGAATGCCGCAGCGCTGCATCTCCGCCAGGGCCCCGCCCATGGCGTGGTTGCGTACGAGGGAGGTTCCGTAGGTCCCGGGCAGGAAGGCCAGCACCTTTTGCAAGCCCTCGCCAAAGGTGGAGATTGGCATGTAGGCTCCGCAGATGAAGCCGTAGCCCGAGCTGATGATCGTTCCCACCGCGGAAATTTGCCCCTGGGTGGAGAGGAAGAAGTTGATGATCGAGGACAGGGCTGTTCCGAACATGACCAGGATGAACACATCCAACAGCAGGAAGAGGACATCGGAGACGGACAGATACCAGCCGACCTTTGCAAGGTAGAGCAGGCTGAGCCCCATCGCAGCGAAGCAGATGAGCAGGGTGGAGATCAACGTGGCGAAATAATAGCTGACCGATAACACCGAGGCTTTCACAGGGGAGATCCGCAAGTCGCGGATGCTGCCCGTTGCTTTGTCCTGTACCATCAGGAGGTTGGCGCAAAACGCAACGGTGACGCAGGAGACGGCGAGGAGGGAGGAGACGAGCTGACCGCCCACAAGGCCGTTCAACAGCTTCTCGGGCAAATGAAGGTTCTCGGGCAGGTTCGCCTCAAAGGATTCCCGAAATACGTTGTCCAGGAAGGTCGTGTACAGGACCAGGAGGATCGCAGGGGTGATGAGGGCGGAGAAAAACATCCCCTTATCCTTGAAAAACAGCTTCACGTTTCGCTTTATCATGGTAAAAACTGTGCTCATTTTCCGGCACCTCCCTCGAGTTTTTTCCCGGTGACGTTCAAAAATACATCGTCCATCCTGCCCTTGATGATCTCATAATCGGTGAAGAGCTCCGGATGGGAGCGGATCAGCTCCGTGGCCTTCGCGGTGTTCGGCACGGACAGGCGGAAGGCGTCGCGGAGTTTCGTATAGTCGGCTCCGAGCGTCTTCACGGCAGCCTCATCGATCCCATAGAGGGTGATGTAATCTCCCGTATAGGCGTTTTTCAGGGCCAGAGGCGTTCCCTCGGCGGCGATCCGGCCGGTGTCCAGGATCACCACATAGTCGGCATCAGCGGCTTCCTCCATGTAGTGCGTGGTCAGAAACACCGTCATGTTTTCCTTCCCGCGCAGATCGGAGATCACCGTCCAGAGAAGGTTCCGCGTCTGAGGATCGAGGCCGGTGGTCGGTTCGTCCAAAACGAGGATTTTCGGCCGATGCAGCAGGGCCCGGGCAATATCAATCCTACGTCTCTGACCGCCGGAGAGCTTCCCCACGGGCCGTTTCAGCAGGTCCGAAAAGTCCAGCAGCTCCGCCAGCTCAGAAAGCCTCTCCCGGAAGGCGGCTCCGGTAATCCCGTATAGGGCCGCGCGGCTTTGCAGATTGTCCCGGACGCTCAGCGCCGAATCCAGAACCGAGCTCTGCAAAACGACGCCGAGGCTGCGCTTGATGCCGGAAAGATTCCGTTCCAGCTCTGTGCCGCCGATCTCCACACGGCCGCTGTCCTTGGAAAGCTGCCCGCAGAGGATATTGATGGTGGTGGATTTTCCGGCTCCGTTCACGCCGAGAAAGGCGAATAATTCACCCTCCCGGACCCGGAAGCTCAGATCCTGAACGGCCTTCACGTCGCCAAAGCTTTTGGAAAGGTGCTCTATTTTGATGATGTCCTTCATATACGTTCTCCTTTTGCGCTAGGGTATAGTTGCAAAGTGAGGACCTGCTACAAGATCTTGTATCCAAGAGTGACGAAACGAGCGAATATGTTGTATGCCAAAACCATCAGTTATTACTCAGGTCCTCACTTTGCGACTAACACTTTGCGCTAAATTGACCTGAATCGGAACAATCCACCCCCGTCATTTCGAGCGAAGCGAGAAATCCGTCCTCTCGGCCTCCGTTATTTCGAGCGAAGCGAGAAATCCGTCCTCTCCGCCCCCGTCATTTCGAGCGAAGCGAGAAATCCGTCCTCTCGGCCTCCGTTATTTCGAGCGAAGCGAGAAATCCGTCCTCTCCGCCCCCGTCATTTCGAGCGAAGCGAGAAATCCGTCCTCTCGGCCTCCGTTATTTCGAGCGAAGCGAGAAATCCGTCCTCTCCGCCCCCGTCATTTCGAGCGAAGCGAGAAATC
>CALYTU010000047.1 GCA_945487445.1 uncultured Clostridia bacterium
ATTTCTCGGCGATGAATCGCCTCGAAATGACAGGATACTGAACAGATACCTTTCACACGAAAGGGGATTGCCCATGGACCTTCTGCTCGACGCCCTGCGATTATTACCAGAATATGAGACGATTCTCAAGACCCTTCAGCGCGGGCGCTCCGTGGGCGTCTCTGGCGCGGCGCAGATCAACCGGTCTCATTTGATCGCGGGGCTGCGGCGGGACACGAAAACGCCCATCCTCGTGCTGTGCCAGGACGAGCTGGCCGCACGCCGGACCCAGGAGGAGCTGGCCGCCTTTCTGGGCACGACAGTTCCCATCCTGCCGGGACGGGAGCTAACCTTCTACGACACCGCGGCTGCCTCCCGGCAATGGGAGCAGAAGCGGCTGCGGCTGCTTTACCGGATGGGAACCGGGCAGGAGCCTCTGGTGATTTGCTCCTGGGATGCCCTCGCCCTGCGGACCCTGCCGAAAACCACTCTGCTTGGCGCAGCCATCATGCTGCGGCCGGGAGCGGTCTTTGATCTGGATCAGCTGGCCGGGCGTCTGCTCCAGAGCGGCTACACCCGCTGCAAGATGGTGGAGGGCGTCGGCCAGTTTTCCCTGCGCGGAGGCATATTGGACATTTACAGCCCCGCCATGGATTATCCCCTGCGCGTGGAGTTCTTCGGAGACGAGATCGACGCCATGGGACTCTTCGACCCTCTGAGCCAGCGCCGGGTGGAAAACCTGGAGGAGGCGACGATCCTCCCCGTGGCGGAAACCCTGCCCATGCTCCATCCCGGCGGGCTGGAAGGGCTATGCGGCGACATAGATCGGATCATCGCCCGTCAGAAGCGACGCAAGACACGCCATGAGGCCTTGATTAAGACACTGGAAACCGACCTGGAGACCCTCCGAAGCCGAAGCTTTTTTGGCGCCAGTGACCGGTATCTGAGCCTTATCTACCCCGAATTTACCACCGCCGCTGACTATCTGCCGGCGGACGGGATCACCGTATTCTGCGACCACGGCAACCTGCGCCGGGCCGCCTCCGGCTGGGAGGAGGATCTGGGCCTTCAGCTTGATTCCCTGCTCCAGGGCGGCATTTTGGCCGGGGAGCTCTGCGACTACGGCAAGGGCTGGGACGACCTCTGCTCCGGACTGCGGACCCACCCAGCTCTGTTTCTCGACGCCTTTCTGGCAGCAGCCTATCCGGCGGACCTGCAGCCCGCCGTTTTGCTGGATCTTGTGGCCAAGCAGCTGCCCTCCTACGGCGGCAATCTGGACGTTGCGGCCCAGGATCTGGTCCACTATCAAAAAAACGGCTACAAGACCCTGGTGCTGTGTGGCAACCGCCGCCGCGGGGAGATTCTGGAGTCCTATCTGCGGGAACGGGAGATTCCCGTTTCCATGGCGTTCCCCGCCACGGACTGGCCCCCGTCCGGGGGTGTGTATCTGACCGACGGATCCCTGCCCGGCGGCATGGAGTACCCCACGGTCAAGCTGGCGGTTCTCACCGAGGGTCAGCTTCTGACCCGGGCGGCGCGAAAGCCCCGCTCCAAAGTCAAAACCACGAACCGTCAGAAGCTCAACTCCTTCACCGATCTGACCCCCGGGGATCTGATCGTCCACGAGCATCACGGCATTGGCCGCTATGTGGGCATGGAACAGATGAAGGTCGACGGCGCGATCAAGGATTATGTCAAAATCGCCTATCAGGGAACGGACGTGCTCTATGTCCCGGCAACCCAGATGGACCTAATCTATAAGTACATCGGCGCGGCCCAGGACAGCCCCGTGAAGTTGAACAAGCTGGGAGGCGACACCTGGGAGAAGACAAAAAAGCGCGCCAAGGCTGCTGTCAAGGATCTGGCCGACGGGCTGATTAAGCTCTATGCGGAACGAAAAAGGCGGATGGGCTTTGCCTTTGCCGCCGACACTCCCTGGCAGCGAGAATTTGAAGACAACTTCCCCTTCGTGGAGACCGACGATCAGCTCCGGTGTATCCATGAGATCAAGGGTGACATGGAGGCGCCCGCCCCTATGGATCGCCTGCTCTGCGGCGACGTGGGCTTCGGCAAGACCGAGGTTGCCCTTCGAGCCGCGATGAAAGCCGTCCTGGACTCCAAGCAGGTTGCGATCCTGGTCCCCACAACGGTTTTGGCCCAGCAGCACTTCGTGACCGCAACCAAGCGTTTCGAGGGTTTCCCGGTGAACATTGAGGTCCTCTCCCGATTCCGCTCCCCCGCCCAGCAGAAACGGGCTCTTGCGGGACTCCGGGCCGGCACGGTGGATCTGATCGTAGGAACCCACAAGCTGCTGCAAAAGGACGTGGTCTTCAAGGACCTGGGTCTTCTCATTGTGGACGAGGAGCAGCGCTTCGGCGTGACTCACAAGGAACGGTTGAAGGAGCTGTCCCGGGGCGTGGACGTTCTGACCCTGTCGGCTACGCCCATTCCCCGGACGCTGAACATGGCCCTCTCCGGTCTGCGGGACATGTCCACCATTGAGGAGCCGCCTCTGGACCGCTATCCGGTCCAGACCTTTGTGCTGGAGCACAATGAGCCGGTCCTGGACGACGCCATCCGGCGCGAGCTTGCCCGGGGCGGACAGGTCTACTATCTGCACAACCGCGTGGAGTCTATCACCCAGTGTGCCGCCCGGCTGGCCGCCCGGCATCCCGGTGCGGAGGTGGCCGTGGCTCACGGCAAGATGAACGAGGAGCAGCTGGGAGACGTAATGCAGCGCATGGCCGACGGGGAAATCCAAATCCTCGTCTGCACCACGATCATTGAAACCGGCATCGACATCCCCAACGTCAACACGCTGATCATAGAAGAAGCCGACCGGCTTGGTCTGGCCCAGCTTCACCAGATCCGCGGCCGCGTGGGCCGCTCCTCGCGCCACGCCTTCGCCTATCTGACCTTCCGGCGGGGCAAGGTTCTCTCCGAGATTGCGGAAAAGCGGCTGGAGGCCATCCGTGAGTATGCCGAGTTCGGCTCCGGCTTTAAAATCGCCATGCGGGATCTGGAAATTCGCGGCGCGGGCAATCTGCTGGGGGCAGAGCAGTCCGGCCACATTATCTCCGTGGGCTACGATATGTATTTGAAGCTTCTGGAGGAGGCCGTTTTGGAGGAACAGGGTGAAAAGGAGCCCCGGGCTGTGGAATGCACAGCCGACCTCGATATTACGGCAAACATTGACAAGGCTTATGTGGAAAACGGGGAGCAGCGCATGGATCTCTACCGACGAATGGCCGCGATCCGCTCCCAGACCGACGCCGATGAGCTGCTCGACGAAATTGTGGACCGCTACGGCGATCCGCCGAAGGGCGTCATGAATTTGATCGACGTCGCCCTGCTCCGGGCCAGAGCCGCGCAGCTCGCCGTGACAGACATCAGCCAGAAGGGACAGGACCTGCTTTTCACCCTGCTGACATCCGACTTTCAAACAGTATCCGCACTCTGTGCCGCGCCGGAGCTTGCCGGACGGCTCTTCCTTCAGCCGAAAACCAAACAGCCCGTGCTCCGGCTGCGCCTGAACCGCGGCGAAAACAGTCTCAAAGCCGCCGGACATCTGGTGGAGATCTTTGAAGCCCTCACCGCGCCGGAGAAGGCGGATTCAGAATGATAGTGCGAGTAACCCCATGCGATTATGCGCAGGGCGGCCAGCCCCTGGCCGCCCCACAACATAGGCTGATCAGTTCGCGCGCGGACTTTCAAAATTTCATAATCGTTACGAAATGTCATTGCATTTTTCTCACGAGCTGGGTATAATATCAAATCAAGAACGAAATAGATCGAAAGGGGGAATTCCCATTGGCAAAAGGAAGATTCGAGGCGGATAAAGGCGCGGCCAAATCTGCAGCCCGGTCCGATCCCTTCGCCGTAAAGGATAAACCTGCTCCGCGCACATCCTCCCGGAGCAAGCTATGGCCAATTCTGGCCGCCGTGGCAGGCGTGGCCGTGCTGGTAATCGGCATTCTGATCCTCAACAAAACCGGCGTGTTCTCCACCCCGGAGCCCACTGCACCAGCCACCACAGAACCGCACGGCATGTCGCGCGCGGAGCTGGAAAAACATTTCAACGAACTCGATTCCCTGCTGAAGCAGGATCTGACGCTGACGCTGACGCCGGAGCCCGTTGACCCCGACCGATCCGAGGAGCCCATCCTCCTGACCCTGACCGCCACCGACAGCGGTGCGGGACTCGATCTGACCCGAATGGCCGCCGATCTCAATGCCGGCACCGGCAAGCAGGGCGAGGACAACTATCTGCTCGACCCACGGGATTACCTTCTTTTGAACGAGGAGGCGATTCGCGCCAACCTTGCGCAAGCGGCCGAGACCTATGGAACGGCCTATGCGCCCTCCTCCGCCCAGCTTGAGGACGCCGCCGAGGACGCCCTGGCGGACAACGCGGAGGACGAAGAGAGCGGCAAACCCGAAAAGTATCTGGTCATTCAAACCGGCAGCGCCGGGCGAGACTTCACCGCGGACCAGCTCTTTGAAGCTGTGAAGCAGGCTTATGAGAGTGTTCTGACCGCTGAGGACCCCGAAACGGCTTTGCAGCCAAGCCTTCGCTACCGGCTGCAGCTTCCCGACGCGGTAGATGTCGATGTGCTCTGCGAGCGTTTCTGTAAGGAACCGGAGAACGCCTCCCTGGACCCCGACACCGGCGATATCATCGAAGGCAAGAACGGTTTCGGCTTTGATCGGGACGCACTTGCCGAGGAGCTGGCCGCAGCCGAGCCCGGCACGGAGCTCCGGATTCCGCTGACTGTGCTCTCCCCGGAGATCGACGCCGATTCGCTGCGTGAAAGCCTGTTCCGGGATGTCATCGGCGAGGCCCACACCAACCACACCAACATCCACAACCGCACGAATAACCTGAAGCTGGCCTGCAAGGAGATTGACGGCACCATTGTTATGCCCGGCGAAACCTTCTCCTTCAATCAGACCGTGGGCCAGCGTACGAAGGAGAAGGGCTATCTGGAAGCGATTGCCTATGTCCATGGCGGAGAATCCAAGCCCGAAGTGGGCGGTGGCATCTGCCAGGTTGCCTCTTCGATCTACTACGCCGTCCTTCAGGCGGATCTCAACACCGTAGAACGCGAACCCCACATGTTTATGGTCGATTACGTCCCCAGCGGCATGGACGCCACCATCTACTGGGGTTATCTGGACTACAAGTTTGAAAACACCAGCCCATACCCCATCAAGATCGAGGCCTCTGTCTCCGGCGGAAAGGTCCACATTATCCTGCACGGCACCGAGTGGAAGGACTACACTGTAGAGCTCTCCTATGAGGTTCTGGAAACCGAGGCCTGGAAAACCGTGGAGAAGGAAGTTGCTAACGACGGCACCTACTATAAGGGCGAGGTCATCACGACCCCATATACGGGCTATAAGATTGCCACCTATAAAACCACGCGGGATCGGGAGACGGGCAAAAAGCTGGAGACGACGCAAATCACGATCAGCCGCTATAAGAAGCGCGATAAGGTGATCGCAAATCCCACCGGGCCGCGTGTCAACCCCCAGCCGAAGCCCACACAGCCCAAGCCGACGGAACCGAAGCCGACGCAGCCGAAGCCAACACAGCCGAAGCCGACCGAACCAAAACCGACACAACCTGCTCCCACGCAGCCCACCACCACGGCGCCCCCCGAACCCTCTAGTGATAAAACGGAGCCCGTCGTGACGGAGCCTCCAACGCCGCCTGTTGAGACCACGAAACCCGCTGCGAATACCACGGAGCCGTCTTCCGAGAACAACTCGGATGAAAACGGAGGTTGAGCCATTCCCTTCCCCGGAGCAGTCCGACTGCTCCGGGGATTTCCGCTGGCAATCCGGTCGGAGTTGATCTTCCACCGGAAATTTCAAATATACATGGTATCTATTCAGTAGCCCCATCTGTCATTTCGAACGAAGTGAGAAATCCGTTCCTTTTTGCGTAGATAATACGGATTTCTCGGCGATGAATCGCCTCGAAATGACAGGATACTGAACAGATACTATACATGTTATTTGGATAATAGCATGAAAGGAGAGCTAACACAATGCGCATGCGAAAACGCAACAATCTGGAGCCGCGGATGGAGGCTTGTTCAACGGTCTGGATTCAGGACCCGGAGACCCGCCGGGGAAGCTGGAGAACTCTGATGCCCGAGGCGGGAGCGCTGCACCTGGAAATCGGCTGCGGCAAGGGAAAATTCACAGCGGAGATGGCGGCCCTGCACCCGGACGTCCTCTTTCTCGCCGTGGAGCGGGTCCGCGAGGCGCTGGTTCTGGCAATGGAAAAGGCCCTGGCGATGGGGCTGAAAAATGTCTATTTCCTCTCCGTGGATGCGGCGGAGCTCGAACAGCTCTTCGCGCCGGGGGAGGTGGACCGGATCTATCTGAATTTCTGCGACCCCTGGCCCAGAAGCAAGAACGCCAAGCGTCGTCTGACCTATCACACCTTCCTCGAAAAATACCGGACTGTCCTCCGGCCGGATGGGGAGATTCATTTCAAGACCGATAACGCGGACCTCTTCGCCTGGTCACTGGAGGAATTTGCACGGTACGGCTACCCGGTCCAAAACGTGACAGACGATCTGCATCGGGACGGAATCGTGGGCGTCATGACCGGCTACGAGGAGAAATTTCATGCGTTGGGTACACCGATCCACCGCTGCGAGATCTTGATGCCCGCAGGACGGTCGACCGGGGAGCTCAAGCCCCAGATCTGAGCCCGCGCGCACCGTCTCCCGGCAGGGCTGATGGCCGCGCATGGCAAGACATACATCATACACGCTCCTAACACGCGGGGGACGGTTTTGCGGTTGACAACGTTGATCGCAAAACCGTCTCCCGCGCGGTTTGATCGGCACAGAAAACCGTTGCAAACCGAGGAAAAGCGTTGTATAATAAACCAAATTGTATCGGAAGGGGAACCCCATGAAGATCCTGCATATGATATCCGGCGGAGACGTGGGCGGGGCAAAGACCCACGTCCACACATTGCTGGCCGGTCTGGCAAAAACCGAGGACGTGCTTTTGGTGTGCTTTATGGACGGACCGTTTGCCAAAGAGGCGGAAGCGCTCGGAATCCCGACCCGGGTGATGACGGGTCAGGTTCATACCGTGGTGCGTCAGCTCGCAGAGCTGGTCCGCGCCGGGAACTATTCCATCGTCCATTGCCACGGCTCACGGGCCAACCTGGTTGGCAGCCTGCTCAAGAAAAAAACCGGGGTGCCCACTGTCACCACCGTCCACAGCGACTATCGGCTCGACTATATGGGGCGCCCGTTGGCCGCGTTGACCTATGGCAGCATCAACAAAATCGCCCTGCGGAAAATGGATTTCTGGATCGGCGTCTCCCAGACCACCGTGCGGATTCTCCACGAACGGGGCTTCGATCCCAACCGGACCTTCGTGATCTCCAACGGCGTTCGCTTCGATCTCGGCACGCCGGCCCAGGACCGGAAGACCTTTCTCCGCAGTCTGGGCATAGAACCGGAGCCGGGGATGACTGTCTTCGGCATTGCCGCCCGCATCAATCCGTTGAAGGATATGGGGACCCTGATCCGCGCCTTTGCCAAAACGGTGGCCGTCTGTCCTTCTGTCCGCCTGATCATCGCCGGCGATGGCGAGCAGCGGGAGCAAATGGAGGCGCTGGCCGCCCAGCTCTGCCCGAAGGGAACTGTCGTCTTTGCGGGCTGGATCTCGGATACCCACAGCTTTTACTCCGCCATCGACGTGAATATGCTGACTTCCCTTTCCGAGGGCTTCCCCTATGCCCTGCCCGAGGGTGCAAGCCGTCATTGCGCCACCATCGCTTCCCGCGTGGGCGGCATTCCGGCCCTGGTGGAGCACGAGATCAACGGGCTGCTCTTTACGCCCCGGGATGTCAATACGCTGGCGGAGTATATGCTCCGTCTGGCGCGGGACCCGGCGCTGATCAAAACCTATGCCGACCGGCTCTATGAAAAGGCCCGGGCGGAGTATTCCGTGGACGCCACCGTGGCCCGCCAAAAGGAAATCTACGAGTCCGTGCTTCGCCGCACGGCACGGGCCGCCGCGCAAAACCGGAACGGAATTTTGATCTGCGGCGCCTATGGCAAGGGCAACTCCGGAGACGACGCCATTCTCAACGCCATGGTCAGCTCCCTGCGGGAGAAGGATCCGGACATTCCCATCTATGTCACCTCCCGTTCACCGGATCAAACGGCGCGGGATGTCGGCGTCGGCAGTATCTTCACTTTCCACCCCTGGAAGGTCCGCAGCCGCATGCGCCGCACGGCCCTCTATCTCTCCGGCGGCGGCAGTCTGATCCAGGATGCCACCTCTTCCCGCTCTCTTTGGTATTATCTGAACTCCATTCGCACGGCGAAGCGTCTGGGAAACCGGGTCATGATGTTCGGCTGCGGCATCGGTCCCGTTCGGCAGAGCATGAACCGCCGCCGTGCCGCACGGATCATTCAAGACAATGTGGACCGCATCACCCTCCGGGACTCCGCTTCGCGGCAGGAGCTGGAGCGCCTCGGCGTCACCGGCATTCCTGCCAGCGTCACGGCGGATATGGCCTTTTTGGTCCAGCCTGCCCCGGCGGAGTTGGTTATGGCCCGCTGCGCGGCGCACGGCATCCGGCCCGAGGATCGGCTGCTGATTCTGGCCCTTCGCCCCTGGGCGGGTTCGGATCCGCATCTGCATGATTTTGCCGAGGCGGCGGTCTATGCCGCCAACACCTATGGGCTGAAGCCAGTTCTGCTGGCGATGGAGCCCGTCAAAGACCGCGGCATCTGCAGGCAGGTCGCGGACATGATCGCCGCGCAGGGGATCACCTGCCCTGTGCTGGAGACGACCGAGGACGCCTCCCTCGTTGTGGGACTGATTCGGCGGGCCGACGCAGTGCTCGGAATGCGCCTGCATGCGCTAATCTTCGCCGCGGCGCAGGGCACACCCTTTGCGGGCGTGGCCTATGACCCCAAGGTTTCAGGCTTTGTGGACTATATCGGCCAGGGTCAGTGCTGTCCGCTGGATCAGGCCGACGCGCCGCGACTGTGCGCCATGCTCGATGCCATTGACTGGGACGCGGACTGCAAGGCTGCCGCACAACGCCTGCGCGCTCTGGCAGAAGAAAACACTGCCGTGGCCTTTGCGCTGCTTGATCGCTGAGCGTGGACCTTGCATGGGCCGGGGAGACCCTTTGCGTGCAACTCCTGATTTGATACGATTCCCCGAAACCCGGAACCTCGGTGAAAAGAAGGAAAGATTCATGAAAGACACCAAACGTATCCCATACACAACCACCTTGACACAGCCCGCAGTCTGGCTCTCCGCGCTGCTGGCGATTTGCGCGCTGGCGGGCTTTGCTCTGCGGAGCTTTTGCTTCCGCCCCGCCGGGACCGACGGCTGGACGCTCTGGCTGCGTGATCTGCTGCCGGGGCTTGCGGCGCTGTTTTTTGCCTATCAGCTCCTGATCCGCGGCAGGGATCGGGTTTATCGGCTCTCGCTGCCCTTCTGGGTGCTCTGCCTGCGATTCGCAGCCTCCGGCTGGCGCGGTTTGCCTTGGTATTGGGCGCTGCTGCTGACGCTCACAGCCCTTGCGATCGCGATTCTGATGCACAGAAGTCTGACCGGCACATCGCGGGCCGATTGGCTTCCCATCATTCTTGCCGGGATCTGGATGATCTGGACGCTTTGGGGCTGGCGTACTGTGCTCCATACGCCGTTTGCCTGGCCAACGTGGCTGCGCTTCCTGCCCGAGCTCCTGCTTTTGGCCGCGTGGCTTCCCCTGTGCTTCGCCATGCGCCGCGTGGACGACGGCAGATACCGTCCCACCTGGGGTGACCGCAACGACGGACGCCGAATCCGCAGTCTCAGCCCGATCTCCACGGTGGGAACCTACATCATGCCGGAGCGAAATCAGGCCAATGTCTTTTTCCAGGATAAGGTGGAAATCACAGAGCTGGAGAAATACATCCGGTCCAAGCGGGCTGCTGGCTATGAGCATTTCGGCATGACCGAGGTCCTGCTGTCCGCCTATGTGCGTACCGTCTCCAAATATCCCGCCGCCAACCGATTTATCGCGGGGGAAAAAATCTACACGCGCGTCGACGACATGCAGTTTTGCATGACCGTGAAGAAGGAAATGACCCGGGAAGCTCCCGACACTGTCATCAAGGTCCACCTCAAGCCCGGCGACAGCGTGGAGGAGGTCTATCGTAAGTTCCACGCCACCCTGGACGACGCAAAAAAATCCTTGGAGCTCGATTCCAGTCTCGACGGCACGATCGCCCTCTTCGGCATGGTCCCCGGCGTGCTGCTGAAGTTTTTGGTCTGGACGATGAAGCTTTTGGATTACTTCGGCCTGTTGCCCCGGTTCATTCTGGAGGTCAGTCCCTTCCACGGCTCCGTCTTCTTCACCTCCATGGGCTCGCTGGGAATTCCCGCCGTCTTCCATCATCTCTATAACTTTGGTAATCTGCCCATTTTCCTGGCCTTCGGACGGAAGTATCGGGTCAATGAGGTGAATGACGACGGTTCCGTGGTCTGCCGCAAGTATATGGACTATACCTTCAATGTGGATGAACGGATCGTGGACGGCTTCTATTACGCCACATTGATCAAATACTTCCACAAGCTGCTGCTTCATCCGGAACGACTGGATGAGCCCGGGATGGAGATCAACCCGGACATTCCCTGACGCCCCATCCTTCTGTTCTCCCTTAGTGTATAATTTATATTGGCAAACGACGGTATCTGTTCAGTATCCTGTCATTTCGAGGCGATTCATCGCCGAGAAATCCGT
>CALYTU010000048.1 GCA_945487445.1 uncultured Clostridia bacterium
ATCCTCTTCGGGATCTTACGCAAATTGTAAGCACAAAAGGACCGTCCCCTTGTGCTACTCTCTGCTATTCTAAATCTTTTGGCTCAGGGTCAGCCAAGGTCAGATTGATGGCCTTCTAACACAAAAATGCTCAACTTCTTATTGCAATTTGCGAAAACAAAAAAAGCCCTTGCGAAATCTTAAGTGATTCCGCAAGGGCTACAGGATGGTTTTATTCGGTTTTCTTTACTTCACGTTGTGACAAAGCGTTTCAAATGAAAGAGATAGGCAGGATAAGCGCCGATATTGTTACCCCAAAATGCCTAAAAGTTGTTCCCGTGGTTGTCCCCGAAGTTGTCCCATAAAGGCGAAAAAAGGGGAGTTGTCCCCGAGTTGTCCCCGGTAAAAACGATTTGGTTGGGTCAGGTTGAGTCAGAACAGAACAAAAGAAAAACCCCGGAAAACCGCATGGTTCCGGGGTTTTTGGGCATTTTAAAGTTGAATCAGCGCTTGCTGAACTGCGGAGCGCGACGGGCGGCTTTGAGACCGTACTTCTTGCGCTCCTTCATTCTGGGGTCGCGGGTCAGGAAACCGGCAGCCTTCAGCTGGGCGCGGAATTCGGGGTTGACCTCCAGCAGGGCGCGGGAGACGCCGTGGCGGATGGCGCCGGCCTGGCCGGTCACGCCGCCGCCCTCGACGGTGCAGACGATATCCACCTTGCCGATGGTGCCGGTGGTGTTCAGGGGCTGACGGACGATGAGCTTCAGGGTCTCGAGGCCGAAGTAATCGTCGATGTCGCGGCCGTTGATGGTGATGGAGCCGGTGCCGTTCTCATACACGCGGACTCTGGCCACGGAAGCCTTGCGGCGGCCGGTGCCGTAGTGATATGCTCTCTTGCTCTCGTACATAGTTCGTTACCTCCTTAGTCCTGGGTCCAGGCGACGGGCTTCTGAGCGGCGTTCTTGTGCTCGGCGCCCTTGTAGAGCTTCAGGCGGGTCATGGCGTTGCGGCCGATGGAGTTCTTGGGCAGCATGCCCTTGACAGCCAGCTCCATGGCGAAGTCGGAACGGGACTCCATGAGCAGACGGTACTTGGTTTCCTTCAGTCCGCCGATCCAGCCGGAGTGATGACGGTAGTACTTGTCTTCCATCTTCTTGCCGGTGAGAACAGCCTTGTCAGTGTTGATGATGATGACATAGTCGCCGCAGTCAACATTGGGGGTGAAATCAACCTTGTGCTTGCCGCGAAGCAGGTTGGCAGCGATGACGGCGGTGCGGCCCATGGGCTTACCGGCGGCGTCAATGACGTACCACTTGCGTTCCACGGTCTCTTTCTTTACCATTGTAGTGGACATGATGTTTCCTCCGTATATCTCACATTTGATTTGACAAATTCACGCCGCGCGGGTACAATAGCCTTACCCGCGCCTCGCTTTTATACCATATTTCCGTTCGGTTGTCAACTGAATTTTTGCAAAATTTTATTTTCCCTCGGAGGAGCTTTCATTTTCTCCGAATATCTCTTGTTATCTCCTGTTTTCTCTCGTTCATTTTTATGATTGCCCGCTCTTCCGGTTTCATACCCGGGGATGTAGGGACTCATTGCCTGTCCGCCAATCTCTGTCCGCTTTCGGTTCCACGCGGACGAGCAACGCTCGTCCCTGCATCAGCATTGGAAGGTGATTACATGCAGCACATGCTCTCTCTGTTTCGGTCCTGTGTGGACGACTACAACATGATTCAGGCCGGTGATCGGATCGCCGCAGGGGTTTCAGGGGGGAAGGACTCGCTGACGCTCCTGGTCCTGCTGGCAGAGCTGAAACGCTTTTATCCCCGCCCCTTCGAGCTGGAGGCTTTTTCTGTGGACATGGGGCTGGGGGGAATGGACTTCTCCCCCATCGCCGCCCTCTGCGACCAGCTGGAGGTCCCCTTCCGCAAGATCGACACCCAGATCGGTCCGGTGCTGTTTGAGCACCGGCAGGAGAAGAACCCCTGCTCGCTGTGCGCGAAGATGCGGCGCGGCGCCCTCGGCAAGGCCATCACAGAGGCCGGCATCCACAAGATTGCCCTGGGCCACCACCGGGACGACGCGGTGGAGACCTTTTTCATGTCCCTGATTTATGAGGGGCGGATCTCCTGCTTTGAGCCCGTGACATATCTGGACCGCACCGGCGTCACGCAGATCCGACCCATGCTCTACATCTCCGAACAGGCAGTCGCTCACTTCGCGGCGCGATATGCCCTGCCTGTGGTCCACAACACCTGCCCTGCCGACAAGCACACGAAACGCGAGGAGATCAAGGACCTGGTCTTCGAGCTGAACGGCCGCTATCCCGGGCTGAAGGACAAGGTCTTCGGGGCCATGCAGCGCTATCCGCTGTCCCAGTGGGAAATCCAAAGATAGTTTTCATGCGAATTACGGATGAATGGGGGCCGGCAAAAGCAGTCCCGCAAAAAATTGGGGTCAGCCAATGTGCTGACCCCATTTTCTGATTCTGGTGATCGATTGAACGCAGCCTAACATCTGAAGGCGGCCGCAAGATGCGGCGAAAACAATTCAAACCTGACGCAGGGGCGCTGATTGAGCGCGTGAAGCGCCGGCAGCCCGGTGGGCTGCTGCATACGTACGCAAATCCTATTCCGCTATTTGATCATCAGAACCTTTCACAGCGGTTTCCAGTTCAGCTTCCTGACAACTGTCATCAACAAAACAGAAGCCAGGACAGTCAGAATGAATCTCGGGATCGTATCCCAAATATGAAACACCTTGGCGAAAAGGACCAGAAATGCCGTGTGGGTAAGAAAATCACAGAGCTCAGGTTCCTGCTCCACCGGCAAAGCTTCGGCGAAATCCAACTGTCATAAAGCGAGGCACACAAGCTAACCAAAAACAGCAGAACAGCCTGGATGATTCCAAACGGGATATGATACAACGGCTGAGACCTTGTGAAGAGCAAAAACGGGATTATGACAGACGCGATGTACAGAAGCAGCAGCACAATCGGAAGCTGCTTCCAAGCAATCAGCTTTTCCTCGTACTGTGCCATGAGATACCCGAGAAACACCAGGGGAAACCCTGTCATGATCACGTTGTTTTCCCATGAAAACACGTTATAAAAAGCCTGATATACCGCCCCTCCGAATCCGCCTGACAACTGCAATTCGTAAAGGGTATAGTTGCAAAGTGAGGACCTGCTACAAGATCTTGTATCCAAGAGTGACGAAACGAGCGAATATGTTGTATGCCAAAACCATCAGTTTTTACTCAGGTCCTCACTTTGCGACTAACACTTTCGTAAATGAAGCGCAGCGCAAAGCCAAGCAGACACAGGAAATATCCAATCAGGAATGCCCGATAGCGCAGGACAACAGCCAGAATAATGACTCCCTCAATCAGGGCCAGCAGATACCAATACGGGGCGATTCCCGCAAAAACGAATCTGCGTAAAACCACAAGAATCACATACAGGGTTGAACGGTCTGCGTGCAGATTCAATGCTTCCCCGGCAATTTGCGGCAGCCACAAAACGCTCCAAAACAAGAAGACGATCAGAAGCGGCTTGATGTATCGGATGGTGAAGGCCCTGATATTCTCTTCGTTTTCGATTCTTTTTGAGAAGAAGAACCCGGAAACGTATCTGTTCAGTATCCTGTCATTTCGAGGCGATTCATCGCCGAGAAATCCGTATTATCTACGCAAAAAGGAACGGATTTCTCACTTCGTTCGAAATGACAGATGGGGCTACTGAATAGATACCCGGAAACCAAAAAGAAAAACGGGACTGCCTGACGGGTCATGCAGGGAACGAAGGCCACATCGTCCCCCAGCCCCATGTGAATGAAGATCACAAGGCAGGCGCAAAACAAGCGAAGCAGATCCAACAGCTTATAGCGACGGTTTGATTGCGTAATCATGGCTGCCTCCTTTGAACACAGAAGGGTATAGTCGCGAAGTGAGGACCTGCCGCAGTATCTTGTGGTCAGAATAAACGAGGTGAGCGGACATGTTGTATAGTTTGTCCCTCAGATTTTGTTCAGGTCCTCACATTGCGACTAACACGACACGGAAAAGGGCAGAAGAAACGCGGCCAGCGCTTTATTCGCCCTCTGTTTCTTTTACAATCGCGATATGAACCTCGTCCAACTGCTTTTGGGAGACCACGGTGGGGGCGTCCATCATGACATCCTGCGCCTTCTGGTTCATGGGGAAGGTGATGACCTCTCGGATGGATTCCTCGCCGGTCAGGAGCATAATCATGCGGTCCACGCCGGGAGCCGCGCCTGCATGGGGGGGCGCGCCGTAGGTGAAAGCGTTGTACATGGCCGGGAATTTCGCCTTGACCTCGGCCTCGCCCAGGCGGACCAGCTCAAAGGCCTTGACCATGATCTCCGGGTCGTGGTTCCGGACTGCGCCGGAGGCGGATTCATAGCCGTTGATGACCAGGTCGTACTGGAAGGCAGTGATGGAAAGGGGATCCACCTCGCCGCGCTCGGCCTGTTCGAGAATCTCCAGACCGCCGTTGGGCATGGAGAACGGATTGTGGCAGAACTCCAGCTCGCCGCTCTCCTCGCCGATCTCGTACATGGGGAAGTCCACAATCCAGCAGATCTGATACTGTTCCTTGTCCATGTGGGCCGGGCAGAGATTGCCCAGCTTGACGCGCAGCACGCCGGCGGTCTTCTGGGCGGCGGATTTCTTTCCGGCGCTCAGACCCACGAAGCAGTTGGGAGTCAGACCCAGGGCGGAGACAACCTGATCCCGGACGGGCTGGATGAACTTGGCAATGCCGCCCACGATCTCGCCGTTTTCGTCCACGCGGAACCAATAGGGCTTTTGCCCCGCCTGGATCTCCACGTCGGCGCAGAGCTTGTCGATCTGCTTGCGGGTGGCGTTGAAGTCGGTCACGACGATTGCCTTGACTGTGCTGCCCTCGAAGGGGCCGAAGCCGATGCCGCCGAGCAGGTCTGTGGCGTCGGTGATCTCCAGGTCGATGCGCAGGTCGGGCTTATCGGTGCCGTAGGTCTCCATGACGTCGTTATACCGAATTCGGCGGAAGGGGGCCGGGGTCACGCGGTCATAGCGGCCAAACTTTTTAAAGACCGGCTCGATCACAGCTTCCAGCACGCCCAGTACGTCATCCTGCGTGGCAAAGGCCATTTCCATGTCGAGCTGATAGAACTCGCCGGGGGTACGGTCGCCGCGGGCGTCCTCATCGCGGAAGCAGGGGGCAATCTGGAAATAGCGGTCGAAGCCCGCGGTCATGAGCAGCTGCTTGAACTGCTGGGGGGCCTGGGGCAGAGCATAGAACCTGCCGGGATGCTTGCGGGCGGGAACCAGATAGTCCCGGGCGCCCTCGGGAGAGGAGGCCGTCAGAATGGGCGTGGTCATCTCCAAAAAGCCCAGCTCGGTCATCCGGCGGCGGAGCTCCGCAACCACCTCGCAGCGGAGGATGATGTTCTTCTTCACGGCGGGGTTCCGCAGATCCAGATAGCGGTACTTCAGCCGGGTATCCTCGGCGGCCTCCCGGCTTCGGTTGATCTCAAAGGGCAGCTCGTTGTGCCGGCACTTGCCCAGCACCTCGATCCTTGTGGGAACGATCTCGATCTCACCGGTAGGAAGCTTGGGATTTTTGGAGTCCCGCTCCCGGACAACGCCATCCACAGCGACGGTGGTCTCCTTGTTCAAGGGCTTGATGACGTTCATCATGTCCTCGGTCTCAATGACCACCTGGGTCGTGCCGTAGAAGTCCCGGATCACCACGAAGGCGAAGTTGGCGCTGACGGCCCGGACGTTCTCCATCCAGCCGACGATGCGGACGGATTTGCCCGCGTCGGAGAGCCGGAGCTCCCCGCAGGTATGGGTTCTGTTCTGTGTCATATGTTCAATACCTCGCAAGATTTAGAATTCAGTTTTCATACAGTTCATACAGATAGTTCACGCGGGACAGCCAGAGCGCCGCGTCGGCGCCGGAGGTCGGCTTCAGGCCAAGCTCCGCCAGATAGTCCGAGAGGAAGACCGTGAACTTCTCGGCTCCCTTTCGGTTCAAATGCAGGCTGTCGAACCAGTCCGCAGCGTTGTCGATCCCGATTTCTTCGATCAGGTCCGTCCAGTCCTCCGCGGCCGCGCCGGGCAGCGCACGGAGATCCGCCAGGAGGCGTTCGATCTGGGCATCGGTATAGTCCGCCATGGTGGGGGACACGAAGAAAACGCAGACAATCCCCTCCGACCGGCAGAGCGCAGCGATGCGCCGGAAATAATCGAGATTATGCAGATAATTCTCGTTTCCGGGCCGAACGTCCGGAAGGCGGAGGGTTCGTTCCGTCTGGGCCTTCGCCTCGTCCAGGGGCGTATAGCCGCAGAGCATGGTCCCGTCCCAGGCCGGGACCTCCTCGTTTGCTTTCTCGTAGATTCGGTAGTGGAACTCCTGGAGCGGATAGATTGCCAGCTCCAGAATGCCGTCCTCGCAGGCCGCGGCGGCCAGGAGCCGATTGACCGAAGCAGGCATATAACAGACGTTGGTCTTGGAATGGCCCTCGTTGACGCCAAAGTAGAGCCCGGAGGCTTCCACGAAGACGTATTTCGGGTGTTGGGTCCGCAGGCTCTGCCGCAGGTAGTAGTAGGTCAGCGAAGCGGTTTGGGAGGGACCGGCGTTGACGAAGGAGGTGACGCCCGTCTTCTCGTAGATCAAAGCCGGAATCACGTCGCAATAGACCCGGGAGCTGCCCAAAAAGAGCACGTCCACGGAGTTCTCCTCCTCTTGCAGATAAGAGGTCCAGACAGCGCCGTAGGTGGTCCGCTCCGGCATGAGCCAGCAGCCCAGCCGGAAGAGCAGGACGGCCAGGCCCGCCAGCGCCATAACCAGGACCGGGAGCTCATAGAGAAGCCGTCTTTTTTTGATTTTCATCACGGCTTCCTCCTCAATATTTGAAATAGACGAAGTCCTGGGGGTTAAAGCCCTCCCCGTAGACGCCGTAGACCGCTGCCGTCACCAGCAGGGCGATCATGACCAGGTAGTAGGGCAAGACGGTGGAGGCAAGCCGCTGCGGGGATCTTCCCCGCGCCCGAAGTGCGTCCGTCAGCACGGCGGCCCCGCCGCAGATCAGCAGCATCGTATCCATCCCCGGCTTTAAACCCAAAGAGCGCAGATCCAGGCCGCCAAATCCGGACCGGAAGAGGCCCAGAATCTGACCCAAAATGAAGCGCAGCTGGCCCAGGTTTTCAGCCCGGAAGCAGAGCCAGGTCAGGCTGATCAGGCAATAGGTCAAAGCCCAGCGCAGGGCCAGATAGGGCCAGCGCAGCGCCGGCCCTTGCAGGCGGCTTTCCAGCCGGTTCCGCGCGGAGGCGGTCAGCCGTTCCCAGACCTGGAACAGGCCGTTGAGCAGGCCCCAGACCACATAGTGGACAGCGGCCCCGTGCCAGAGCCCGGAGACGGCAAAGACGGTGAGAATATTCAGGCAGGTCCGGACCTTTCCCTTCCGGCTGCCCCCGAGGGGGAAGTAGAGGTATTCCCGGAACCAGCCCGTCAGCGACATGTGCCACTTCTTCCAGAAGGACGTGACAGAGGTGGAGAAATAGGGGGCGTTGAAGTTTTCCGGGACCCGGAGCCCCATGGCCTGGGCGACGCCGATGGCCATATTGGAATAGCCCGCAAAGTCGAAGTAGATCTGCAGGCTGTAGAGCAGGATTACCGCGATCCAGGTCAGGGGCGTCACGATCTGCCCGCCGTAGGCCGCGTTGACCAGGGTGCCGAGGTTGTCGGCCAGCACCAGCTTCTGGACCATGCCCCACGCAAAGCGGAGCAGCCCCCCCTTGAGCGCGGCCGCGTCAAAGCGCACCCGCGTTTTGATCTGGGGCAGGAAGCTTCGGGCCTGTCCGATGGGTCCGGCAAGGATACAGGGAAAAAAGGAGACGAAAACGGCGTAGTCCAGAAAGTTCTTTTCCGCCTGAATCCTGCCGCGCCAGACGTCGAACAGATAGCCCGTCGCCGCAAAGGTGAAAAAGGAGATCCCCGCCGGAAGCAGGAGCTGCACATGAATCCCCGCGGCGCCGGGAACGATCCGTCCCAGCAGGTCCAGGGTCATTTGCAGGTACTTGCAGGCAAAGAGCAGGCCGAAGTGAATCAGACAGGCGGCGGTCAAAATCGCCCGCCGCTGACCGACCCTTAACGGTTCCGGACTTCCTATCCACCGGGCCGCCCCGTAGGAGACGGCCGTTGTGGCCAGCAGGAGCAGGCCCAGAGCCGGCATGGACCACATGTAGAACACATAGTTGGCAGCCAGCAGCCAGAACCGTCGCCCCCTGCCCGGCAGCAGATACCAGCCCAGCAGGATCAGCGTGAAAAAACCGAAAAAAAGGAAGGTTGTAAAAGACATATATTTTTATTGCTTTCGTCGTTTTCATGGGGCCAGCGCGATCCCAAACCAAAGCAGAAAGCGCGCCTCCGGCCGACGGAGGAACGCATGAGCCCGTCGTCAGCCGCGGATCAGCTTGCCCGCAGCGCGGGCGTCCAGGGTAGTCCGAACCCGGGCGGCAGCCTCGTCGAGGGTCAGAAGCGTCTGCTCGCCGGTGGTCATGTCCTTGAGAGAAATCTTTCCGGCGGCGATTTCATCCTCGCCCAGGAAGGCCGCAAAGGGAATGCCCAGCTTGTCGGCATAGCTCATCTTGGCCTTGAACTTTTTCTGCTCGGTGTAGAGCTGGGTGCGAATGCCCCGGCCCCGGAAGAAGGTGGCAGCCTCGCCGGAAGCGGTCAGGTCCTGGGTCATGGGGAGAATCAGCACATCGGCGGGGGCCGTATTCAGCTCCGGGTTCAAAAGGTTCTGCTCCTGCAGGATGTAGAACAGGCGCGTGACGCCGATGGAGATACCCACGCCGGGGAGCTGCCGATCGGTGTAAAACTCCGCCAGATTGTCATAGCGGCCGCCGGAGCAGATGGAGCCGATCTCGGGGTGATCCAGCATGACGGTCTCATAGACGGTGCCGGTGTAGTAGTCCAGGCCCCGGGCAATGGTGAGATCCACGGCGAAGTGGGTCTCCGGAACGCCGAAAGCGGACAGGTATTTCACCACGGTCCGCAGCTCCTCCAGACCCAGGTCAAAGCGTTCGTTCCGGCCCTGCCAGGCGGAAAGGCGATTCAGAACCTCGGCGTTGCCGCCCCGGATGGCAATGAATCTCATAATTTCATCGGCCTGCTCGCAGGTCAGGGCCGCGTCGTCGACCAGAAGGCCGCGAACCTTCTCAGCGCCGATCTTATCCAGCTTGTCCACCGTGCGCATGATGTCGCCCGCCCTGTCGGAAAGGCCCAGGATGGCATAAAATCCGTTGAGGATTTTGCGGTTGTTGACCCGGATCTGGAATCGCTCCAGACCCAGCTTCGTGAACGTGGCATAGATGACAGAGGGAATCTCCGCCTCATTGGCCACGTCCAGCCGACCGTCGCCGATGATGTCGATGTCGGCCTGATAGAACTCCCGGAAGCGGCCGCGCTGGGCGCGCTCGCCCCGATAGACCTTGCCGATCTGATAGCGGCGGAAGGGAAAGGAAAGCTCCCCGACGTGCATGGCCACGTATTTCGCCAGCGGGACCGTCAGATCGAAGCGCAGGGCCAGATCGGCGTCCCCCTTGGAAAAGCGGTAGATTTGCTTCTCCGTCTCGCCGCCGCCCTTGGCCAGCAGAATCTCAGCGGATTCCACCAGGGGCGTATCGAGCGGGGTGAAGCCGTAGAGAGAATAGGTCTCGCGGAGCACCTGCAAGAAACGCTCCATCTGCTGCTGGGGCGCGGGAAGGAGCTCCAGAAAGCCGGACAGCGTCCGGGGTGTGATGATAGGCATGGTGTTACCTCCGTTCTATGTCGCGCGGGCTGTCAGCCCGCCGGTATCGCAGCGCGGGCGATCAGCCCGCCGATCTGTAGCGCGGGCTATCAGCCCGCCATCTGTAGCGCGGGCGATCAGCCCGCCGGTATCGCAGCGCGGGCGATCAGCCCGCCGATATCGCAGCGCGGGCTAGCAGCCCGCCGATCTGTAGCGCGGGCGATCAGCCCGCTTCCGTCCGGGCAGCTTCACTGGTTGGTCGTTTGTGTTCATGTTCGGCATGATTGGCGGGCTGATAGCCCGCGCTACGGCATACATGGCGGTTGCTTCGTCGGTCGGAGACAGGTACGGACGGGGCGGCGGGGTTGGCGAACTGATCGCCCGCGTTCCCCTTGTTTGATGTAGCGCGGGCTAGCAGCCCGCCGGTATCGCAGCGCGGGCGATCAGCCCGCCATCTGTAGCGCGGGCTATCAGCCCGCCATCTGTAGCACGGGCTAGCAGCCCGCCATCTGTAGCGCGGGCTAGCAGCCCGCCATCTGTAGCGCGGGCTAGCAGCCCGCCGGTATCGCAGCGCGGGCGATCAGCCCGCCATCTGTAGCGCGGGCTATCAGCCCGCCATCTGTAGCGCGGGCTAGCAGCCCGCCATCTGTAGCGCGGGCTATCAGCCCGCCGATCTGTAGCGCGGGCGATCAGCCCGCCGGTATCGCAGCGCGGGCGATCAGCCCGCCGGCATCGCAGCGCGGGCGATCAGCCCGCCATCTGTAGCGCGGGCTATCAGCCCGCCGATCTGTAGCGCGGGCTATCAGCCCGCCGATCTGTAGCGCGGGCGATCAGCCCGCCGGTATCGCAGCGCGGGCGATCAGCCCGCCG
>CALYTU010000049.1 GCA_945487445.1 uncultured Clostridia bacterium
CGGATTTCTCGGCGATGAATCGCCTCGAAATGACAGGATACTGAACAGATACCTTATCCTTTCGTTTTTCAAAATGAATCCATCCGAGCCGACTTGCCGGCTCGGATGGATGCTTATCGTTTCAATCCTTCCGCGTCTCGGGTCAGGGCTTCATTGCCACAGCCCTGCGGCACTTGTCCGCCAGAGCCTCGGGGGTCAGTCCGAAATGCTCCAGAACGGCGGCGGCGGTGCCGCTGCGGCCGAAGGTATCGTTGACGCCGTGGCGCACCACGGGAACGGGGCAGTTCTCGGCCAGATATTCCGCCACAGCGCCGCCCAGGCCGCCCAGGACGGAGGCCTCCTCGGAGGTAACGACCGCCCCGGTCTCCCGGGCCGCCTTTAAGACCAGCTCAGTATCCAGCGGCTTGATGGTGTGCATGTCAATGACGCGGACGGAAATCCCTTCGGCGGCCAGAAGCTCCCTGGCCTTGCGGGCCATGGCCACCATGATGCCGGTGGCGATGATGGTCACAGCGGAGCCGTCGGCAACGGTGACGCCCTTGCCCAGTTCAAACCGATAGCCCTCCAGCTCATCGGTGAAGATCTCCGTGGCGGAACGGGCCAGGCGGAGGTAGGCGGGCCCCTCGTAGTTCAGCAGGGCCTCCACGGCCTGGGTCATCTCGTTGCCGTCACAGGGGCAGACCACCATCATGCCGGGGATCTGACGCATCAGAGCCAGGTCCTCGGTGCACTGATGGGTGGCGCCGTCCTCGCCCACGGAAATGCCGCCGTGGGAACCCACCACCTTGACGTTCAGGTGGGGATAGGCAATGGAGTTGCGGATCTGCTCATAGGAGCGACCGGCGGCGAACATGGCGAAGGTGTTGGTGAAGGGCTTGAGCCCGCAGGTGGACATGCCGGCGGCAATGCCCATCATGTTATTCTCCGCGATGCCGCAGTCGAAGAAGCGTGCAGGGCAGGCGGCTGCAAAGAGCTTCGTCTGGGTGGCCTGCGCCAGATCGGCGTCCAGGACCACGAGTTCCGGATACTTCTCAGCCAGGTCTACCAGAGCCTTGCCGTAAGCGGCGCGGGTTGCAATCTTTCCTGCCATTTTAATTCTCCTCCAGTTCTTTGATCTTTGCCTCGAGCTCAGCCTTGGCAATGGCGAACTCCTCGGCGTTGGGGGCCTTGCCGTGCCAGCCGGCCTGGTTTTCCATGAAGGAAACGCCCTTGCCCTTGACGGTGGTCATGAGAATCGCGGTGGGCTTGCCCTTGGTTTTGCGGGCCTCTGCGAGGGCGTCCAGGATCTGCGCGAAATCGTGGCCGTCAATTTTGATCACATGCCAGTTAAAGGCCTCGAACTTTTTGTCCAGGGGCTCGGTGGGCATTACGTCCTTGGTCGTGCCGTCGATCTGGAGTCCGTTCACGTCGATGAAGGCGCAGAGATTGTCCAAATTCCACTTGGCGGCGGACATAACAGCCTCCCAGATCTGACCCTCGGCAACCTCGCCGTCGCCGCAGATGGCATAGGTGCGGTAGCTCTTGCCCTGATGCTTGGCCGACAGCGCCATGCCGACAGCGGTGGAGAGGCCCTGGCCCAGCGAGCCGGTGGACATATCCACGCCGGGAATGTACTTCATGTCGGGGTGGCCGGAAAGATGGGCGTCAATGGAGCGCAGCTTTTGCAGGTCTTCCACCGGGAAGAAGCCGCGCATCGCCAGCACGGCGTAGAGGGCGGGCGCGCAGTGACCCTTTGAGAGAACGAAGCGGTCCCGGTCCTCCCACTTGGGGTTGGCGGGGTCTACGTTCATTTCATTGAAGTAGAGGGCGGTCAGCGCGTCGGCGCAGGAGAGGGAGCCGCCGGGGTGGCCGGAGGCGGCGCGGTGGACGGCTTCAACGGCTGAAAGCCGTACCTTGTAAGCCTTGCGGGCAAGGTCTTTTCCGTACAGTTTTTCCATAATATCCTTCCTTGTACATGGTATTTTGGTGGCGTATTCGCCAATTTGCCTACTTGGATTGGTTTTCATACAGGAAATTTGTCTGCCAATAGTAGCTCAGCGCCTGCATGCGGTGATATTGCTCGGTCCATTGCGCGGGAATCGAGGTGGAGAGCGCCCCCTCGATGCTCACGCGGCCCTTGGTGGAACAGACGGGGAAGGCCTGCATCATGTCGGCCATCGCCTGCAAATAGGCCGGTCCCTTGCCCCAGCCCAGGGTGTCAAACAGGACGTTCATCAGATAGCAGGGGGAAATGACCGGGCCTTCCCGGCCTGTCTCATACAGGCCGAGCCGGGCCTTGGCCGCGTCGTTAAGCCAGATCAGATACTCCGTGGAGTAGTAGTTGATAAAGCCCTCTTCTGTAGCCAGATCCACATCCATGCCGTAGCGGGCATAGGAGGCGGTGGTGTAGTTGTTGATATCCTTGCCCAGCGTGGCCTTATGGTCGCCGTAGGTCAAAAGGACAATGGGCCGATCCGAGGCGCGAAATTTCTTGACCAGCTCCAGAAGAGCCTCATCACGGTGCGCGGCAATGCCCAAATAATTGTTCATGGCAATGCCGTCGGCCGTGGCTGCATCCCGCAGCACGTAGCGCGTGGGATACTTGTTCTGGACATAGCCATAGGGGCCGTGCCCCTCATAGGTAACAGTGAAGTTGAAGTAGGGGACATCGGGGTCCCTGGCCTCGTACATCCGCCACAATTCGTCATACAGGACCGAGTCATCTGCTATCAGCTTCTCGCCCACCAGGGCGTCGAAGGTGTCCTCCCGAAATTCATATCGGTCAAAGCCCAGATAGCGGTTGACGTTCAGACGGTTGTAAAACCAACCGTTAAAGGGATGGGCGCCCTCAGTGGCATAACCCTGACGATCCAGATACCAGACGTAGGAGTTTGTGGGCTTGCGCCAGTCGCGCAGAAGATAGTTTCCGGTGAGAAAGCAGCGTTCAGCGTCCTTCGTATTGCCGCCGAAGCCGTTCGTCACCAGATTCCCCACCACCGTCGCCTCGTCCGCCAGACTGTGATACAGATCGTAGCAGGACCAGTCAATGGCCCCCGGAGTGGAGCGCAGATCGGAGAGATCCGAATAGCTCTCCCGCATGATGACGAAAACATCCACCTTCCGGTCTGCCGGAATCTCCGCGTCGGTATAGGCGGCAAGGTCCGTTTCAGCTTCCTCCTCGGAGTAGTCCGCGGGCTTTCCGTTGCTGTAAAACATGGTCCGGGTGAAGGAATAGACCACGCCGCGGGAGACATAGATCTCCGTGACGGACCAGGTGTTTACATGATCGTAATGCTTGGTCCGCTCAAACATGTCGTCCGAGCAGCCCCAAATCGTCACGCCGGCCAGAGCGGCGGCAGCCAAAAGCAGACCGACCAACCGCCCGCCGTGCCAACGCGGCCTCCAGCGGCAGAGCAGAGCCAGCAGGGCCGTGAAGCCAAGCGTCCCGCCCACGGAGATCAGCAGCTGGGGACTGATCTCCAGCTCATAGCCCTGGGTGCCGGTGATGGCAAGGGCCTCCCGCAGGCAGGTGATGTCCTGAAATTGAAGCGGATCTGTGCGGATGATGATGAGGTAGTAGTTGCCGATGGCAATCCCGAGGGCCACGAGTGCGGTCAGCAGGTAAGCCAGCCAGGCCCTGCCCAGCAGGGCGAAGAGGAACAGGCAGAGCCCCCAAATCAAAAGAAAATTGATGACCGGAATCCAAAGGTCCTCCCAATAGCCGAGGTAGATGTCGGGATTCAGGTTGCTGTAGGAAAGACGCAGGGTGAACCAGGTCAGCACGGCGCAGGCTGCAATCAGCAGCACCATGTGCCACAGCACAAACCACGCCCGCCTCCGCTCCGGCATTTGCCGCCGGAGCACCAGCAGGGCCTGCTCCTGTTTTTGTGTCTTTTCGGCATGTTTGCCCACGTAGTTCCCTTCTTTTTTGGATATTTTACCGTGAATGAAGTCATTCTTTTTGAGCGCGATGTCCGGTCGGCGGATCGGTCGCCGTTCTTCCTGTAACGCCCGTCACCGCTTCTTTGCCAGCGGCTCGCTCTGCTCCTGGGCCTCCTGGAGCCGACCGATGATCTGGTTGGAGACCAAAAAGCCCTTGGGGGTGAGAACCCAGCGCCCGTCGGTCTGCACGAACAGGCCCTTCTCTGCCAGCGGCGTGATGGCCGAAAGCAACGGCTCGAAGGGCATGAGGTAGTTTTTCTCATACTCCTCGGGGGAGATGCCCTGTGTGGTGCGCAGCCGCAGCATGACATATTCGCCTGCCCGCTCCCGCGCCGGGATCGTCTCGCACTCGGAGAGGATGGTCACATCCTGCTTGAGGACGCCGCGGATATAATTCTCAATATCGGCATTGTTGGTGTAACGCTTGCCCGCGAAGTCCGAGGCCGCGGCGGGTCCGAAGCCGATGTATTCCTCGCCCAGCCAGTATTTCAGGTTGTGGCGGGACTCGAAGCCCGGCCGGGAAAAGTTGGAAATCTCATACTGCCGGTAGCCCGCCTCCCCGAGGATCTCCACGGTCTTCAAATACATATCCGCCTGGGTCTCGTCGGAGGGCAGATTGGCCGCCTCCCGGTACTCCCAGAGCGGCGTTCCCGCCTCCACCTTCAGTCCGTAGCAGGACAGGTGATCGGGCCGCAGATGCAGCACGTGGCGCAGCGTTTGTTCCCACTGAGGAGCGGTCTGGTTCGGCAGTCCGTACATCAGATCCAGGGAAATGTTGTCAAAGCCGCAGGCCCGGGCCGTTTGCACGGCCACACGGGCCTGCTCATAATTGTGGGGGCGGCCCAGCTTTTGCAGCACGTCGTCGCGGTCGGACTGCACGCCAAGGGACATCCGATTGAAGCCCTCTGCGCGGAGCTTTCGCAGCAGGCTCTCGGAGACAGAGTCGGGATTGGCCTCGAAGGTAATCTCCGCGTCCTTGTCCACGCGAAAACGGTGCTGGAGCTCAGCAAAGATTCGGCGCAGGTTGTCCGCGCCGAAAAACGATGGGGTCCCGCCGCCGAAATAGACCGTGTCCACCACGTAGTCCGTTGCCCGTGCGCCGGTCTCCTTGAAATGCACCGCGAGCGCTTGCAGATAGTTGTCCACCAGCCGCCGGTCCCGGCTCCCGCCAATGGAGTAGAAGTCGCAGTACTGACACTTGCTCCGGCAAAAGGGAATGTGGATATAAATGCCTAACGGTTTCAGTTCGTTCATCGTGTTCCCCCTGTGCAGTATGCCTGACGGCATAAGCAGTATCACTTCGTGACGGGAAGTATCTGCGTCAACAGATACTTCCTGTCCTATTCGTCCATTTTCAGCACTGCCATAAACGCTTCGGACGGCACGGAGACGGTGCCAAAGGTCCGCATCCGCTTTTTGCCCTCCTTCTGTTTTTCCAGCAGCTTCTTCTTCCGGGTGATGTCGCCGCCGTAACACTTGGCCAGCACGTCCTTGCGCAGGGCCTTAATGGTCTCCCGAGCGATGATCTTGCCGCCGATAGCCGCCTGGACCGGGATCTCGAACATCTGGCGGGGGATGTTTTCCTTGAGCTTTTCGCAGATGCGCCGTGCCCGGGCATAGGCCTCGTCGGCAAAGAGGATGAAGCTCAGAGCATCCACCAGCTCCCCGTTGAGCAGAATGTCCAGCTTGACCAGCTTCGAGGGCCGGTAGCCAATCAGCTCATAGTCCAGCGAGCCGTAACCCCGGGTGCGGGATTTCAGGGCGTCAAAAAAATCATAGATGATCTCGTTGAGCGGCATTTCGTAATGAAGCTCTACCCGGGACTGATCCAGATAGGTCATATCCTTGAACTCGCCGCGGCGGAACTGGCAAAGATCCATGATATTGCCCACATAGTCCGGCGGTGCGATGATGCTGGCCTTCACATAAGGCTCATAGGCCTGTGCGATCTCCATGGGGTCCGGGTAGTTGAGGGGGGTGTAGACCTCGATGTGGGAGCCGTCGGTCTTGTCGATCTCATAGACGACGTTGGGAGCCGTAGTAATCAGGTCCAGGTTGAACTCCCGCTCCAGCCGCTCCATGATAATCTCCATGTGCAGCAGGCCGAGGAAGCCGCAGCGGAAACCGAAGCCGAGGGCAATGGAGTTTTCCTGCGTATAGTACATGGAGGCGTCGTTGAGCTTAAGCTTCTCCAGCGCGTCGCGCAGGTCGCCGTATTTGGAGCCGTCGGCGGGATAGACGCCGGAGAACACCATGGGCTGGCAGGTCTTATAGCCTGGCAGGGGCTCGGCAGCCGGGTTCTCCGCCCCGGTGACGGTGTCGCCGACCCGGGTATCGGAAATGGTTTTGATGGATGCGGTCAGATAGCCGACCTCGCCCGCGCCGAGCGCGTCGGCGGGAAGCATCCCCTTCGGGTGCAGATAGCCGACCTCCACCACTTTGTAGACTGCCCCGGAGGCCATCATCTTCACGTCCATCCCGGGCCGGACCGTGCCGTTCATGACCCGCATATAGACCACCACGCCCCGGTAGCTGTCATATTGGCTGTCAAAGATCAGGGCCTGGAGGGGAGCGTCCCGGTCCCCTTTGGGGGCGGGCACATCACGGACGATCATCTCCAGGACGGAATGGATGTTGACGCCGTTTTTGGCGGAGATTTCCGGGGCGTCCATGGCGGGCAATCCGATGACATCCTCGATCTCCTTTTTGACCTCCTGCGGCCGGGCCGCAGGGAGGTCAATCTTGTTCACCACGGGCAGGACCTCCAGCCCCGCGTCGATGGCGAGATAGGTGTTTGCCAGGGTCTGGGCCTCGATGCCCTGGGAGGCATCCACCACGAGCACCGCGCCTTCGCAGGCCGTCAGGGAGCGGGAGACCTCATAATTGAAGTCCACATGGCCCGGGGTGTCGATCAGATTCAGCACATAGTCCTCGCCGTTGTCGGCCCGGTAGTTGAGCTTGACGGCGCGGGCTTTGATCGTGATGCCGCGCTCCCGTTCCAGCTCCATATTGTCGAGGATCTGTTCCTCCATCTCGCGCTTGTCCACCGTCTTCGTCTCTTCCAGCAGCCGATCGGCCAGTGTGGACTTGCCGTGATCAATGTGGGCAACGATGGAGAAATTCCGGATCTTGGATAGTTCAGTCATAGTCATACCTCAAACGGGCATAGGAACCCTTTTATACTTTCGGATATTATAGCAGAGAAAGAACGATTTGTAAAGGGATCGTTCACCGGCCCGGGAAACAAATTGTCGGTTTGTTTCGGATCTCTCTTTTCTTTTCATCTCGCACTTGACAACCACTGTTTATTCTGTATAACACTTATAATGGGGAGACTCAAATCGAATGAATGGAAAGGAAACTGAAAAATGAAAAAGCTCACCAAGCTGTTCGCGCTTGTCCTGGCTCTGGCCCTGGTCCTTTCTCTGACCGCCTGCGCCAGCAAGGGCATTGCCGGGTCGTGGAGCTACACGCTCGACATGAAGAAGGCTACCCAAACATGGCACCTTGCAGGCTCAGTTCCGTACCTGCGTGAATAATTCAGGTGGAGGTCTTCGTGCGCGGAAAAAAGAGGCGTTGTCCTCCTTCAGCTTGTAATCGCTGTTTTGAGACAACGCCTTCCGGCAGTTCCGGCTGCTCTATGAATGCGCGGGAGCATGCGCGCAGCAGCTCCCGATTCGCAGTGGAACGGATTTTTTAATTCCCAAGGTAGGCCTGGGGGTCCTGGGGAACATTGTTCTTATATACGGCAAAGTGCAGATGGGGTTCGCTGCCCACCTCGGCCAGGGCGGTCTTGCCCACGGTTCCCAATGTCTGCCCGGCACTGACCCGGTCTCCGGCGGAGACGGCCACTTCCTCGGCCAGGTTGGAATAGTGGGTCACATAGCCTCCCGCGTGCTCCACGGTGACGGTCTGACCGAATAAATCGTCGGCAAAGACGGAAAGCACCGTCCCCTCGGCAACGGCCCTGACCTCGCTGCCCTCGGGCGCGGCAATGTCCATGCCGTCGTGGGTTCGCCAGTCGCGCGTGGTGGCATTATAGGCCAGCTTGTCCATGCTGTAGCTCTGCACCACGGTTCCCTCTAACGGGCGGCAGAGGACCGCGCCCGGCTGAACGGATGGCCCGGTCTCACCGGTGGGTTCGCCGCTGTTCTCCTGGGTGGTCTCCGGCTCCGGCGCTGTGGGCGCGACGGGATGATTGGGTTTCACAGACTGGACCGGGGCTTCCGCAACCGGCCTGTTCGCGCTCTGCGCGTGAGGCATGGTGGGCAGGACAGCCGCCTGGACCGCGTCGGAAGGAGCCAGGTCGTCGTCGGGTGTGTGAAGGCTTCGTACAAAGAGCCAACCGGACACGGCCACCGCCGTCAGGCATACGGCAAAGGCAAGATAGTAGCCCTTATCCCGAAGCAGAGTTTTCATCTTTTGTTTCCATTTCATGGTAATACACCTCCGTTCGGAGTATGCCCCATGCCGATGGTTTTATACGGTGATAGAGGACAATTTAGAAAGATTTCGCAGTTGCCGTCCGTTGCAAAACAGCGCAGAAGTACTGCTGATTCTATTCTCTGATAAAACGCTTCAAAAAGATTTGCGAGGCAGAGGACGCAGGCGGGTTTGACGCCCGGCAAGGATGACAACGATGTATCGCACAAGGCTGACCGCAAAGATATTGAGTGGTTTTATCTGAGAATCGTATGAACCCCCGGCTGCGCGGTAAACCGGCGCGGCCGGGGGCCTTGTCTGCTCTTGGAGGCCGGTCAGCCGTTCGCGTTTTTACTACGCCTCCGATTGCCGGTCCCTGGAAAAGTCACATGTACGCCTTGAGCTCCGCCGGAGCGGTCTCGGGGTCCAGGCGGGCGGTCATGGTAAAGCTGATGCTGTTTTCCGCGCCAAAGCGTTCGCACCAGGCACAAAAATCTGCCATGACCCGCACATCGTCCGTCCCCAGAAGACGGTGGATGCTCTTGAGATAAATGCTGGAAATGTCAAAGTTACCGGCGTGCAGGCCGGAGATAAAAGCCTTGAGAGACGCAATGCCCTCGAGCTGATAAGTCTGATATTCGATCAAACGGACCTTGTAGTTCAGGTCATAACGCAGAGAGGTGCGAAGTTCGATGCACACGAGGCTGCCGTTCTCCTTCTCTACTGCTTCGTTCATCTCGTTGAGCATGCGTTTGGTTTTGCCGGTGCCGCTGAGACCGGCGATGAGCTTGACCATAGGAAATCGTCTCCTTTGTGATAGATTGCGCGAGCCGTAGGGCCGCCGTTTCAGATGATTACTGTTCGTAGCCCGGCTTGCCGAGGAGCCGGAACATGTTGCGCTTATAGAACTCCACGCCGGGCTGATTGAAGGGGTTGACGCCCAGCATATAGGCAGAGATGCCGCAGCTGAGCTCGAAGAAGTAGAACAGCTCGCCCAGCGTGCGGTCGCAGACCTCATCGGCCTGGATCAGGACGACCGGCACGCCGCCGTCCACGTGGGCGGCCAGAGTGCCCTGGAAGGCCTGCTCCTCCACGAAGTCCAGGCTCTTGCCCTCCAGATAGTTGAGGCCGTCCAGATTTTTCCAATCGGGCTCGATCATGGTCTTCTTCCTGGGCGGCGCGAACCGGATGACCGTCTCAAAGAGGTTGCGCTGACCCTGCTGGATCATCTGCCCCAGAGAATGGAGATCGGCGGTGAACTCGGCAGTGACGGGGAAAATGCCCTTGCCGTCCTTGCCCTCGGACTCACCGAAAAGCTGCTGCCACCAGCCGCCGAAGAACCGGGCGGAGGGCTCCCAATTACAGAGGAGCTCAATGGCCTTGCCGTTGCGGTAGAGCAGGTTGCGCGCCGCCGCATAGAGCCAGACCGGGTTCTCGAAGGAGAAGGCTGCCAGATCCCGCTGCGCGGAGGCGGCGCCGAACATGAGCTCGGTGATGTCCATGCCGGCCACGGCTAGGGGCAGCAGGCCGACTGCCGTCAGGACGGAATAACGGCCGCCCACATCGGGCGGAATGACGAAGGTCTCATAGCCCTCCTCCGTCGCCATCTGGCGCAGGGCGCCCTTTGCGGGGTCGGTGGTGACAAAAATACGCTTCTTGGCCTCGTCCGCGCCGTACTTCCGCTCCAGCATCCATTTCAAGGCCCGGGTGGCAATGGCGGGCTCGGTGGTGGTGCCGGACTTGGAAATGATATTGATGGAAAAGTCCTTGCCCTCCAGCAGCGCGCAGAGCTCCTGCCATGCACGGGTAGAGAGATTGTTGCCTGCGAAGAAAATCTGGGGATCCTTGCCCCGGAGATTGTGATTCTGACCCTTCACCAGCTCGATCGCGGCGCGTGGGCCCAAATAGGAGCCGCCGATCCCCACGACCACAAATACGTCGGAGTGCTCGCGAATCCGCTTGGCTGCTGCCACGATGCGGCGCATCTCATCGGTGGCCTCAAAAACGGGAAGGTCCTGCCAGCCCAGGAAGTCGGAGCCGGGACCTTTGCGCTCAGTCAGCATCCGGTGCGCGGCAAAAACCTCTTTCTCCAGGCCGAGCAGATCATTTAGGGTATATTCCCCCCAGATATTGGAAATATCAACATTTATCATGGAATGCACCTCGCTTGCTTATTTTCCTACGGGTATCTGTTCAGTATCCTGTCATTTCGAGGCGATTCATCGCCGAGAAA